>JAKBCT010000031.1 GCA_021807655.1 Actinomycetes bacterium
TTGGCTTTACCGCGTGGGGTACCGTCGTCCGTCGCGCACGAGCGCGTCCACCCCGCGCCGAGCCACCGCGCGCGCGTCGGCGCGTCGCATCGCCTCGGTCGTGAGTATCGGAATCATCCGGTAGCGCCTGGGGCCAGTGGCTCGATCACCACCGCCGTGCCGTAGGCGAGAATCTCCTGGAACGTGTTGGCCAGCTCGTTGGAGTCGTAACGCATCGCGATGACGGCGTTGGCGCCCATGTCTCGGGCGTTGTCGGACATCCGTTCGAGGGCTTCGGCGCGCGACTGCTGCAGCTGTTTGGTCAGTCCGCGCAACTCGCCACCGCCGAGCGCCTTGAACGTCGCGCCGAGCTGTGCGCCGACGTTTCGGGTGCGCACCGTGAGCCCGTTGACTTCGCCGAGCACCTTGACGATCCGGTGGTCGGCCACATCATTCGTGGTCGTGACAAGCATGAAAGCCTCCTCGAACGCCAACTGTAGGCTCGCGCGCGAGACGTCCGCTACGGTGGGCCTTGTCGTGAATTACGAGACGATTAGGGGTGAACATGACAACGACATTGAGTGACGCGGCGGTCGCCGTCGGTGAGTACGCGGTTCCCGGTTCGCTCACGTGGCTCGGCCACGCGACCGTGCTCGTCACGACCGCGACGGGCACCCGAGTGCTCTTCGATCCGTGGCTCGAGAATCCGAAGAGTCCAGTCACGCTCGAGGCTCTCGGTCCGATCGACGTTATCGCCGTGACCCACGGTCACTTCGATCACATGGGGTCCGCGGTGCCGGTGGCGCTCGAAACGGGGGCGACAATCGTCTGCGTTCCTGAGATGGCGGCCTATTTCGCGACCCAGGGCGTGACGAATCTCCTCGAGATGAACAAGGGCGGCACGGTGCACGTCGGTGACGTGGCGCTCACGATGGTGGGGGCCGACCACTCGTGCGGCGTCGCCGCGGGCGACGGCCTGCCCTCCATCTACGGAGGCAATCCGGTGGGGTTCGTGGCGCACCTGCCGGTTGGCGGCGGCGGACCGGTCTACGTCTCAGGCGACACGAACGTGTTCGGCGACATGGCGATCATCCGCGAGCTCTACGCGCCCGAGATCGCGCTGATGCCCATCGACGGCCACTACAACATGGGTCCGCGCGAGGCCGCCTACGCCCTCGGCCTGCTCGGGGTGGCCCGCTTTACGCCGATCCACTACGGCACGTTCCCGCTGCTCGCGGGTACGCCCGACGAGGTGGTGCGCCACCTCAGTGATCGTGGCGGCCAAACGCGGGTCGTCGCCATTGAGCCGGGCGCGTCGGTACCCCTCGTCGCGCCGTAGCGTCAGCCGAAGAAGGCGGCGTGCCAGTTGGCGGCGTAGGGCGTGATAATGGCCGCGGCGATAGCGCCCACGACGAGCGACGCGCCCAGTGACCACTGGCGAGCCGAGGCGCCGCGGACCTGGCGGCGCGTGTAGGCAATCCAGTCGCGCGGGGCGAAGCGGGCCGTGTCAATGGCGTGGCCGAGGACGTGGATCGCCATAGCGCCGAACCACAGGACGAACGAGGCGCGGTGAATCGTGAAGAGCAGTGGGCGTGACGAGACGGGTGCCCCGACCACGAGGCCCACACCCGAAAGCAGCATCACGATCGTCAAGACGACGAGCACCGGACCGAGTAGGCGCAACAGTGGCGCGGGCGGACCCTTCAGCCGATACTCGCGACTACCGGTGTAGTACTTGAGCATTCGCCACGTCGTCGAGCCAATCTTCATCAGCACCGGGGGGATGAGCAAGACACCGATGAAGACGTGCGGGGTGAGCAACGAGCGGATGCTCACGATCGTCACGCCCTCGATGAACAGCAGTATGAAGATGACCGCGGCGAAGGAGCTGGTGAATCGGGCGTTGCCCTCGACCCCGCCGGTGCGCGACCGGGGACGAACGCGGGGGCGCGCGTGTTGGGGAGTTCGTCGTGCCATGGGGGACCAGCGCCTCGTGCATCGTTGACCGAATGGTCGCAACAGTTCCCAGCAACGCTAGCAACCCCGTTGCTCGCCCGAGGGCACGTAACCTAATGTCTGGCTAAAAATCACCGGTGCGTTCGCGGCGCCCCCTCAGCGGACAGTCGGGTAGGGTCACGCCATGGCCCTCGACGCGTCGCACAGCGGTACCGTTCCCTTCGGGTCCCATGAGACCTGGTACCGAGTCACCGGTGACCTCGACGGTGGCGCGATTCCCCTGGTGGTCTTGCACGGTGGTCCGGGCGCCGCACACGACTACTTGCTGAACCTGGCGAATCTCGCCGCGGCCGGTCGGCCCGTCATCCACTACGACCAGGTCGGCTGTGGACGCTCGACGCACCTGCGTGGTCGCGGTGCGGACTTTTGGACGGTTGAGCTCTTTCTCGACGAGCTGGCGAACCTGCTCGGCGCGCTGCGCGTGGATCGCTATCACCTCCTGGGTCAATCGTGGGGAGGCATGCTCGCGGCCGAGCACGCCGTGCAACGGCCCGCGGGGCTCGCGTCGCTGGTGATCAGCAATTCGCCGGCGTCGATAGACCTGTGGGTCGCTGAGGCCCAGCGACTTCGTCGTGATCTGCCCGCCGGGGTGCGCGAGACCCTCGATCGGCACGAAGCGGACAACACGACCGACGACTCGGCGTACGTCGAAGCGACGCGGGTCTTCTACGACCGCCACGTCTGTCGCGTCATCCCCAACCCGCCCGAAGTCCTCGCCTCGATGGCGCAGGTCGCCGATGACCCGACGGTCTACCAGACGATGAACGGGCCCAACGAGTTCCACTGCATCGGCAGTCTGCGCACGTGGTCGATCATCGACCGCCTCGACCGCATTGACGCGCCGACGCTGCTCGCGTCGGGCCGCTTCGACGAGGCCACCCCCGCCGTGGTCCAGCCGTTCTTCGATCGGATCGACGACGTGCGCTGGGAGATATTCGAACACTCGAGCCACATGCCGTTCGTTGAGGAGACCGAGCGTTACCTCGAGGTGGTCGGCGACTTTCTCGCTGAGCATGACTAGCGCGGTGCGGCCCCGGCTCGTAGTTCTCGACAGCGTACTGATCGACCTGACGCTGCGCGTCGTCGCGCTGCCCTCGCGCGGTGGTGACGTGCGAAGCGAGGCATCCCTGGTGACGCCCGGTGGCGGCTTCAACGTACTCGCCGCGGCCGCGCGTCAAGGCATGGCGACGATCTACGGTGGTCGGCTCGGCGCGGGCCCGTTCGCCGACCTCGCGCGCGACGCGCTGCAGTCCGAAGGCATTGAGGTGCCCGGTGGCGACGACGGCGATGACGATCTCGGGGTCTGCGTCGTCGTGATCGACCAGGCGGGCGAGCGGACCTTCATCACCGCGCCGGGAGCGGAGTTGGGACTGCGGCGCCGCACACTCGACGCCCTCGAGGTGCGGCCGGGGGACTACGTCTACCTGTCGGGGTACAACCTCGCGCACCCCGAACTGGCGGCGGTCATCGTACCGTGGCTGGACTCGGTCACGGGTGACGCCGTGGTCGCCCTGGACCCCGGGGCTCGCGTGCTCGACAGCGAACCGGCCACCCTCGCGCGGGTACTGGCTCGCACCGACTGGCTGCTCGCCAGCGCGGGCGAGTGCCGAGCACTCAGCGGGATCGACTCGACGCCGAGCGCGGCGGCCGAGTTGCGCACGCGAGTGCACCGGGGCGTCATCGTCCACGACGGCGACTCGGGCTGCCTCGTCGTCGAGCGTGGCGTTGATCGCGTGGCGTCCTTTGACACCGAGGTCATCGACACGAACGGCGCCGGCGACGCTCACAACGGTGTCCTGCTCGCCGAGCTCGCGCGCGGCACCCCGACGCTCGAGGCCGCCCGACGCGCCAACGCCGCGGCGGCGATGGCCATCGCGGCGCGCGGCCCGGCGACGGCGCCGACTAGGGCGGGCATCGACGTTTTCCTCGAGGCCCGGCGTCGCTGACGCCGCCTCACGTACGGGCCACGTCGTCCAAGGTCGGCCAGCGATGACTCGGCGCTACGATCGCCTCGGCAATCGATCGGTGGACGCGTGCGAGCCTTTCAGGACTACTACCCAGAACACCTGGCCCATTGCTACGGCTGCGGGCGTCTCAACGAGCACGGCTACCGCATTCAAACGGTGTGGGACGGCGACCAGAGCCTGACCCGCTTCACGCCGGCGCCATTTCACACCGCGGTTCCCGGCTACGTCTACGGCGGTCTCATCGCGTCGCTTATCGACTGCCACAGCACCGGTACCGCCGCGGCGGCGATGTACCGTGCCGAGGATCGCGCGATGGACACCTCACCGGCCTTCCGATTCGTAACGGGCACGCTATCGGTTCGTTTCGCGCAGCCCACGTCGCTGGGTCCGTCGCTGGAGATTCGCGGTGACGTCACCCAGATCAAGGGACGGCGCGTGACCATCGCGTCGACGGTGTGGGTGGACGGGTCGGCGACGGTGACCGGCGAGGTCGTCGCGGTTCAGATGCCCGAGAACTTTGGGGTCGCGCCACCGCGGTAGGGTTCGGCGACGTTCGGGGCCAGACCGCGTCGTGGGGCGGTCGCCATAGTCGCGCTTTACGCGCTCCTCGGCGAGTTGGCGAGTTGGCGAGTTGTCGAGTGCGGTCAGCCCACGCTCGCCGGCGTGATCGCGGCCGAAGGCGTCACGCCCCCGGTTCGCGAGCCCCGCTAGAAGTAGTGCTCGCTGAGGTCGTCGCTCCACGTGGGCGCGCGCAGCTCGCCGCGCGGCACGCTCCAGCGAAAGACGGGTTTGATGTCGAGCACTGGCGTGCCGTCGATCCCGTCGAGGCCGCGCACGCTGAAGGACCGCTCACCGAGGCTCGCCACGGCGATCGTCGTCAGCAATAGCCGGTTCGGACGATCCTTGTTTCGTTGGGCGAACACGCCGACGTCGGGCCAGTCCGCGTTGCCTCGCGGACGGCGGTGCCACGGGGCGGGTGGCACGTCCTGGGCCCAGTCGGCGAAGAAGATCAACTCCACGTGTGAGAAGTCGGCGAGTCCGCGCAGCGCCTCACTGGGGACGTCGGCGGCCAGCTCGACCGTGCTCTCGACGTCGTCCCAGTTGTCGTCGAGCGCCTCCTCGCGATCGTTGCGAATGTAGGCGATGGCGCGTACGGAGTAGTCCATGGGGCCAATCTAGCGAGCGACCCACGCGTCGAGGAACCGGTGGCGGTAGGGTGAGTCCCCGACATGGGTAACGATGGCTGAGCTCACCTTCACCTACGGCACGATGGCCGCCGGCAAGTCGACGCTCGCCCTGCAACTCTGCTGGCAACTGCGCGAGGGCCGAAGTGACGTGGCGCTGTGGACGTTCGGGGACCGCAGCGCGAGCGGCATGGTCACCAGTCGTATCGGCATAGAGGCCGAAGCCGAAGCCGTGGCTCCCGGCGCCGATCTGGCGCCGCACGTGGCCCGTCTACTCCAGCGCGAGGTCCAGATACTCGTGATCGACGAGGTGCAGTTCGCCAGTGCCGATCAGGTCGACGCGCTCGCCGCCCTGGCCGACGAGCACGACGTCGACGTGCACACCTTTGGGTTGTCGGCCGACTTCCTTCTCAACATCTTTCCCGGCTCGGCTCGGCTCTTCGCTATTGCGGACTGGGCGCACGAACTTCCCCTGACCTCGTCGTGCTGGTGCGGGCGACGCGGCCGCTGCAACGCGCGGGTCGTTGACGGGGTGGTCGCGCGCGCGGGGGACCAGTTCTACTACGGTGACGTGGCGTCGGGCGACGTTCACTATCAGGTGCTCTGTCGCACCCACTACCGTCTCGGTCAGTTGGGTCCCTAGCGCGGGGGAACCGGCGCTAGAAGAAGGCCGCGCACAGGTCGTAGAGTTCGCGGGGCACGCCGCGTTGGCCGTAGGCCACCACCGACAGGGGCTGGAGCTCAATGGTGCCGCCGCGCACCAGCGGAATCGTGCCGAAGTCACCCTCGATGACGGCGTGGTAGGCGGCCGCGCCGACCCGCGTCGCCCAGATGCGGTCGTAGGCAGTCGGACTGCCGCCTCGCTGGAGATGGCCGAGAACGGTGGTTCGAACTTCGAAGCCACCGTGCTCGTCGATCTTGGTGGCCACGAACTGACCCACGCCGCGCGTGGCGAGGCGCACCCCGCGCACGCCATCGGCGGAGAGGTCGGTGACCTCGGTTCCCCCGAGCGTCGCGAGATTGACGCCCTCGGCCACGACGACGATGGAAAACGCATTGCCGGCGTTGCGACGCTTGACGAGGTGCGCGACGATGTCGTCCATCGTGAGGGGGAACTCGGGGATCACGATCAGGTCGGCCCCACCGGCCAGTCCACCGAGGGCGGCGACCCATCCGGTCGTGCGGCCCATCGTTTCGACCACCATCACGCGGTGGTGCGAGTCGGCGGTCGTGTAGAGGCGGTCGAGCGACTCCGCGACAATGCTTATCGCGGTGTCAAAGCCGATGCAGTAGTCCGTGCCGAGCAGATCGTTGTCCAAGGTCTTGGGCACCCCAACGACGGGCGCGCCGCGTTCGGCCAGCCAGTGAGCGATTCGCTGGGTGCCGTCACCGCCGATGGCGACGAGCGCGTCGAGGTGTTCGATGATCGACGCGAGCACCTGGTCTCGACCGCCGGCCGGGTGGTCCAGGTCGTAACGGGCGGTGCCCAAGAGGGTGCCGCCCAGCCCCACCACACCCCGAAAGTCGCCCGCGATCAGGTCACGGCCGGCGTAGTTCGCGAGCCCCGACCAGCCGTTGGCCACGCCAATGACCTCGTGCCCGTCAGCCAGGGCCATGACCCCGACGGCGCGGATCGCCGCGTTCAGGCCCGGCGCGTCGCCGCCGGCCGTGAGAACCCCAATCCGCATGCGCCCTCGATTGCTCGCCGTTCGAACGCAACTTTACGCGATGGGGTCCACCGGACCGCTGACGCGATGGAGTCTGGGGGACCAGTGGGTGCTGAGAGATCGTTTCGACGTTACGACTCGTTCACGTTGCGTTCATATTGGCTGCCTACGATCGGGTGGCGCGATCAATTGAGGACGTGGACCGTGGATGAAGTATTGAAACCCAACGTCGATTCGGCCCGTATCGAGTCGGTGCTCCACCAGCTCGACCCTGACGCGGATCGTCCGGCGCACGTCATCGCGACCGAGGGCCTCAACTTGCACTTTGGGTCCAAGTCGATCCTGTCCGGCGTCAACATGGACTTCACCCGTGGCACGATCACCGCGCTCATCGGTCCCACGGGATCGGGCAAGTCAACGTTCCTGCGCACGCTCAACCGCATGAATGACCGGGTCATCGGCTTTCGCCACGAGGGCGACGTTCGCCTCGACGGCCGTAGTATCTGGGACCCGGGCGAGGACCTTTTGACCTTGCGCCGACGGGTGGGCATGCTGTTTCAACGGCCAAACCCGTTCCCGATGTCCATCAAGGACAACGTCGTGGCCGGGGTGCGCGCGCACCGTATCGCCAAGGGCAAGCAGCTCGACGTGGTCGCTGAGATTCGCCTGCGCGAGGTCGGCCTCTGGGATGCGGTGAAAGATCGCCTCGGCGATTCGCCCTACCGACTCTCGGGTGGCCAACAGCAACTGCTCTGCTTGGCGCGAGCCCTCGCGGTGGGGCCCGAGGTGTTGCTGCTCGACGAGCCGACCTCGGCCCTCGACCCGCTCTCCACCGAGTCGGTGGAGGACCTGCTGCGCCGGCTCACGCCAGCGCTGTCACTCATTGTGGTTACCCACAACCTCGGACAGGCCCGCCGCGTCTCGGACGTGACCATGTTCTTTCACGATGGTCGGCTCGTCGAATACGGGCCCACGGACCAAGTTTTCGAGCGTCCTCGAGAGTCCGACACCGCACGCTACGTCAACGGTCTGATGGGCTGACGGCGACGTAGTTCGGCCCACCGGTTCGACTTGCCCTACTGGGCCCCGGGCAACGCTGCCGCGTACCGAGTGACCAGACGACAGTGTGGTCGCTCGGTACGCGGCAGCCACCGAGATCGCGAAGCCTTCGTGCGCTGCGAAGTCGAGTGCCTCGAGGTGCAGGGGCACCGCCATGTCCTGTCACGTGGCTTCACCACGGTCTTGGCACGATCGCGGAGATTCTCACCGGGCACGACGCCGAAGTGGTGAAACGTCCGCACGCGGAAGCCCCAGAAGCTCGCCAGGTCCTGCGAGGGGCTCAAGCGGCGGAAGGGCTCACGCGAGTTGGAGAGCGTCCAGTGAAAGCTGTAGACCTTCGCGAGTCTGTGCTCGGTCATCCGCACCTTCTGGTCGCCCCAGTCGACCTAAGCCTGAGAGCGGGCCAGCACCTCTTAGCGTTGGTGCAGGGCTGGCTCCGGCGCTCTCGGCCAGGGGCCGCGGAGGCAGGTCGAGCCTTAGGGGCTGTGTTCTATTTGGCGAGTGCGTCGGGAGCCACCGCCGGCACCATCACGTGGTGGCCTATTCAAGTGACCTGACCGACGCCCAGTGGAACCTCCTCGAACCCTTGCTCGTAACTTCCT
>JAKBCT010000032.1 GCA_021807655.1 Actinomycetes bacterium
GTCATCGAACCCGTTCCGGAACATCCGCGACCACCGGGAGGGCCCGCGTCGTCGGCGAGCCCGTTGACGACCCCCGTGACGCCGCGGGCGGCCCCGAGCCAGGACGACACGTTCCCCGTCGACCCGTCGCTGAACTGAGTCGGCGTGTCTTCGTTTCGAAAGGCCGAGTCCGGGATGACCCTGGCCGAACACCTCGCCGAGGCCCGGCGGCGCTTTCTGATCTCGTCAGCCGCGATCATCGTCTTCGGCATCGCCGCGTTCATGCTCTACTCGCCGATCCTGCGGATCCTCCAACAGCCCTACTGCCACGCCGAACCGAAACACTGCCTGTTCCTCGTGACCAACCCACTCGACGGGTTGACGCTGCGCATCAAGATCGCCTTCTTCGGCGGTCTGCTGTTCGCCTCACCCATCGTCTTTTGGCACGTGTGGCGCTTCATCACGCCGGGACTGAAGGCCTCGGAGCGGCGCTACGCCGTACCGTTCGTCTCGGCGTCCCTCACCTTCTTCGGCGCCGGTGTGGTGGTCGCCTACTTCAGCTTCGGCCACGCGATCCGATTCCTCGTGTCCATCGGTGGTCCCTCGCTCGTCTCGTACTACAACCCGAACCAATACCTCGGACTCTTCGTGATGATGATGTTCATCTTCGGCGTGACCTTCGAGTTTCCCGTGGTGCTCGTCGCGCTCGAGCTCGCCCACGTCGTGACGCCTCGTCAACTCCTGCACTCGTGGCGCTACGCGCTGATCGCCATCACCATCGCGGCGGCCGTCTTCACCCCGAGCGGCGATCCCTTGTCGATGCTCGCGCTCGCGGTCCCGCTCACCGCCTTCTACTTCCTCGCCATCGGGGTCGGTAAGCTGCTTCGCCGGTGAAGCGCGATCTGCGATCGACCTTCGTCGACGAGCTCGGCTTCGGACTCGACGACTTCCAGCGCTCCGCGCTCGACGCCGTCGACCGCGGGGTCAACGTCCTCGTGAGTGCCCCGACCGGATCCGGTAAGACCCTGATCGCGACCTACGCGATTACCCAAACGACCCATCGGGCGCGCCGCGCCTTCTACACGACCCCGCTCAAGGCCCTCTCGAACCAGAAGTACCACGAACTGGTGGACCGATTCGGCGCCGAGCGGGTCGGACTGCTCACCGGAGACACCTCGATCAACCGAAGCGCCGAGATCGTCGTCATGACCACCGAGGTGCTGCGCAACATGCTGCTCACCGATTCCGCTCAGTTGCGCACCCTCGGTCTCGTCGTGCTCGACGAGGTCCACTACCTCCAAGACCCCTATCGCGGCGGCGTCTGGGAAGAGGTCCTCATCCTCACGCCGCCGTCGATCCAGTTCGTCGCGCTCTCGGCGACCGTGGGCAACGCCACCTTCCTCGGCGAATGGCTCACCGAAGTCCGTGGGCCGACCGAGGTCGTGATCGAGGCGAATCGGCCGATCACGTTGCACAACCACGTGGCCGTCGTGCGGCGCGGCCAGAGCGCCGCCGAGATCGATGACCTGTTGGTCGAGGGTCGCCTGGCCGACGGCGCGCGGCGCATCGACAATCTCATGAAGGCGTCACGCAAATTCCGTCCGGGTCCCAAATGGCGCGGCCCTCGCTCGTCGGCGCCGCCGCCGCCCTTTAGGACGCCGCGACGAAGTGAACTGTTGCGCGCGCTTGAGACCGACGACCTGCTGCCGGCGATCGTCTTCATCTTCTCGCGCGCGGCCTGCGACGACGCCGTCTCGCAGTGCCGGCGCGATGGGTTGCGCTTCACCTCGAGTGACGAGCGCGCCGAGATCGAGCGGATCGCCGAACTGCGGCTGTCGAGTTTCACCGACGACGACCTGCGAGCCCTCGAGTACGGCGACTTCCTCGAAGGTCTCGGCCGCGGACTCGCCGCCCACCACGCCGGCATGGTCCCGGCCTTTCGCGAGATCGTCGAGGCCTGTTTCGAGCGCAACCTGCTCGGCGCGGTGTTCGCGACCGAGACCCTGGCGCTCGGGGTGAACATGCCCGCGCGAACGGTCGCCCTCGAGCGCTTCACCAAGTACTCCGACGCCGGGCGCCAGTTCCTCACGAGCGCGGAGTACTCCCAGATGACGGGCCGAGCGGGACGCCGGGGCCTCGACGACGAGGGCCACGCCGTCGTGTGCTTCAGCCCCGAGATCGCGCTGTTCGACGTCGGACGCGTCGCCCTGGCGGCGCCGGGGGACTTGCACTCGTCGTTTCGCCCGACCTACAACTTCACCGCCAACCTCATCAATCACTTCGATCAGGAGACGGCGACCAACGTCGTCGAACGATCCTTCGCCCAGTTCGAGTCCGCGCGGCGCCCCGGCGCCTCCAAGCGATCCCTCAGTGAGCAACTGCGCGCGCGCCACCACGTCCTCGAAGCGCTCGGCTACGCCGACGGGTGGCGGCTGAACGCCGACGGCCAGCTCCTGCGCGCGCTGTACCACGAGAGTGACCTCTTGGTGGCCGAGGCCCTGCGCGAAGGCCTCTTCGACGGGCTCGACGCCGCCGCCTTCGCCGGGCTCGCGTCGTGCTTCGTCTACGAGCCGCGTCGCGCCCGCCGGGCGCCCAACGCGGCCAAGACCGTCTCGACGAAGAAGCGGCGTTCGATACCCGATCGCATCGGTAATGACCGGCGCGTCTCGCTCGACGAACGCATCCGATCGCTCGGCGTCATCGCGGCGACCGTCCGCGGGGTCGAAGACCAGTTCCAGGTGCCCCACGGTCGCGACCCCGACGGCGCCTTCGCCACGACCATCACGGCCTGGTCGAGGGGAGCGGCGCTCGGCACCGTCCTGGACGTCGCCGACGTCGAGATCGGCCAGACCTCGCCGGGGGACTTCGTTCGCATCGCCAAGCAGGTCGCCGATCTGTGCGAACAGTTGGCGCGCCTGGGCCAGCTCGGCGACCTGGCCGACCAGGCGGCGCTCGCGCGCGATTCGCTGGTGCGTAGCGTCGTCGCGAGCGCGACGACGGTCCACCCCTTGGCCTAGCGCGGGCCCTAACCTCTACGTGTCATGCACGCTTATGTCGCGGAAGAGTTCACCGAGGCCGAGCGCGTGGTGTTACGCCGGTACTTCACGAACCTCGACGGGCCAGTCTTCGCCCTGGTCAATCTGCCCGAGGTCGTCAAGGGGGCGCTGTTTGCGCGCTACTCGCGCGCCACGAAGAGCCTTCGACGACTCTTCCTCGACGAGTTCGTCGACGACCTCGACCTGACCGGCGACGCGTCGATCGACGCCACCGTCGGCGTCGGACGCGCCGACGAGCTCTACCAGCGCATCTTCTTCGAGTACGGCGACGACTCCGTGGCCCAGCTCGGTGGCGTCCATTTGGCCTGTGAACAGGCGAGCAACGTGCTGACCAAGGTCCTCGAACGCGGCCGACTGATGAGTTACCTCGAACAATCGACGCGCTACCTCGGCTACGACCGGCGACTGCCCAACGGCCACTACCGCTTCTACCGCGACCACGACGTGCTCGAGTCGCGCTTCGGCGCGCGCTACGTCGGCGAGATGGACCGCATGTTCGACACCTACGCGGCGCTGCTGCCCCGGATGACCGAGTGGTTGAGCGTGCGCTACCCCAAGACCGCCGAGGACACCGACTTCGTCTATCGACAGGCCATCCGGGCCAAGGCGCTGGACGCGGTCCGCGGCCTCTTGCCCGCCAGCGCGCTCTCGAACCTCGGCATCTACGGCTCGGGCCAGGCCTACGAGAGCCTGTTGCTGCGCATGCGGGCTCACCCCCTGCCCGAGGTCAACCACTACGCCGGGCTGATGCAACGCGAACTCGAGAAGGTCATCCCGTCGTTCCTCAAGCGACTCGACGTGCCCGAACGCGGGGGCCAGTGGGTGACCTACCTCGCCGAGCGGCGCTCGCGAACGACGGCGCTCCTCGCGCGGTGGGGGACACCGGACGTGGCACCCGAAGACGACCAACGGGTTCACCTGGTCGCCTTCGACCCCGACGGCGAACGACGCGTCCTCGAGGCCATCGTCTTTGAGACGGCCGGGGTCTCGACGGCCGGTGCCGCGGCCGCGGTCGCGTCGCTCACCGACGTGCAACGAGGCGAGCTCATGGCCACCTACGTGGGGAAGCGTTCGAACCGTCGCCACCGACCGGGCCGGGCCTTCGAGCAGACGAGCTACGAGTTCGAGCTCGTGACCGACTACGGCGCCTTTCGCGACCTGCAACGCCACCGCCTCGCCACGATCGAGTGGCAGCCGCTGTCGCCCGACCTCGGCTACGAGGTGCCTGAGGTCGTCACCGAGGCCGGGCTCGCCCAGCCCTACGTCGAGTCCCTCGAGCGATCCGGCGAGTTCGCCCGCGACCTCGCCGAGGAGTTCCCGACCCAGAGTCAGTACTGCGTGGCGCTCGCGTTCAACATCCGCTACCGGATCCTGATGAACGCGCGCGAGGCCATGCACCTCATTGAACTGCGTTCGAGCCCCCAGGGCCACCCCAGCTATCGACGGGTCGCCCACGACATGGCCCGGCTGATTCGCACCGGGGCCAACCACGGATTGATCGCAGATTCTATGCAGTTTGTAGACTATTCGGACACGGACCTCGAGCGCCTCGAGGCCGAACGCCGCGCGGAACGGGCCCGCCTCGAGCGTGACCGGACGGGACTTTCGTAACAGATTCGTCAGGGTCACGCACGCCGACGCAAAAAGGTTCTACACTGCCAGCGCTACGGAGAGGGAATTAGATGGTGCGCGACAGCGAAAACGACGAGGTATTCGACGAAGAGGAGCTCGCGGAGGGCTTCGATGAGGAGATCGTGGGCGACGATATCGACGCCGACGAGCTCGCCGACGACGACCTTGAGGTCGACGCACTGGAAGTCGACGAAGCCGCCGATGACGCTGACCTGGTAGAGGACGTCGAAGACGGCGAGGACGTCGTCGAGGCGGTCGTCGCGGTCATTGAGGACGACGACGACGTCGTGGACGATTCGGACGTCGAATTGGCCCTCGACGAGGTACTCGCCGAGACGATCCTGCGCACCAGCGTGCCCGAGGACGACGACGAAGTCAGTGACCCCGAACTCGGAGTCGACGTCACCGAGGCGATTTTGCCCAAGCAGGACGACGAGTTCCGTTGTTCGTCGTGCCGACTCCTCAAGAAGACGAGTCAGCTCGCCGACACGTCGCACATGCTCTGTCGCGACTGCGTCTAGTCCCGCACCTGATCGCGCCATGATCGAACGCGTGCGCGAGGTTGAGCCGGGCCTAGCGAGCCTGTGGCACGACGCCCTCATCGAGGTAGCGGCGCGCCGGGGCGGGCGCCGCTACCTCGATGAGCTGCTCGACGACGAGCCCGACGCGAAACTACTCGCCTTCGCGGCCGCTGGCGCGCTGTGGCGCGACGGCGCCTCGTCGTTCATGGTCGTGTCGCACCGGGTGATCGTGGCGCTGTACGTGGAACCCGGCCATCGACGCCAGGGGAGGGGACGGGCCCTCGTGGACTTCGCTCGATCGGGCGAGCCGCGCGCGCGCGACGCCCTGGCACTCCCGGGTGACCGCGCGACCAAGTCGCTCTATGAATCAGTGGGCTGGAAGGCGCGACTGCTTACGCTGGGCGACGAGTAGCCGGTCGGCGCGTCGGACGCGCGATCGGCGGCGGCGGCGGAACCTTGATGCCGAGCAACTTCGCCAGCTCGGGGATCGCGCCGGCGTTCTTCACGGCCAGGGCGTGGCACTCGGGGTCCTCGGGGATCCCGACGGGCTTGACGTTGCGACGGATCGAGGTCTCGACGGCCAGGGTCACGATCTCGCGCCAGCGCGCGGGCTCCTGCTCGGCGGTGAGCGACGACGAGACCAGGGCGATCACCTTGGTCGCCATCTCGGCGCTGATGCGCGTCGACATGTCCGGGGGTCGGATCACGAGTTCGAGCGCCGTCACCGGGTTCTCGGCCGCGACCGCGGCCTCGAGCTTCTCCACCCACTGGGTGCGAAGCGTCTCGACGCGGGCCGTGAGCGTGGCCTGGAGCTCCTTTAACTGGGTGCGGGCCTCGTCATCCAGTGACACGGTCTTGGCCGAGGTCACCACCGCGCGCAGGTCGCGCAAACGCAGTTCGCGTCCGGCCGCGATCCCACCGGCCGCACGGTCCTTCCACATGGCCAGGTTCGTGCGCCCGAGCAAGTCCTCGGCGATGCGGTCGATGGTCACCGGGTCCACGGTCGGACGACCCTGGTCCGTGGCGTTCTTGTTCTGCTCGGCGACCGCGGTGCGAACCGCCGGGATGCCCCCGCGCAGCAGCTGCTCGGCGACGGGCAACTGCTCGGGCGACAGGGTCGCGAGCAGGGCGTTGCGGTGGGTCGTCGTGACCGGGGGACCGGCCGGACGGGCCGGGCGCTCGGGTCGCGCACCGCGGGTCGCGGGACGCGCACTGCGGCTCGGACGCTCACTACGCTCACCGCGCTCGCTGTGTTCACCACGCTCGGTACGCGCGGGGCGATCGGGGCGATCGGTCCGGTCAGGACGGTCGCCGGGCGCGGCCCCGTCACGAGCCGGTCGGCTCGAGGGTCGCCGTGACGGCTCGCGTCGCGCACCGTCACGACCAGCGCCGCGACCACGCGCGCCGTCGCGATCGTCGTCTCGACGCGGACCGCGACCCTTGGTCGCGTAGGTGACCACGACGTCGGGCACGGGCTTGGTGCTCGGCAGCAGTTCGATGCGCTCCTGGCGCGGGTCGAGCGGCGAGGCGGTCTTCGGCGGCATCACCGAAATGACCTCGAGCCCCTCCATGTATTGCTCGATGTCAGCCCGGTAGACGCCACCGACGACGGGGCCACCAGGCACCAAATCGACGTTGAGCACCCCCTTGGGCATCTTCGCGCCGGCGGCGCGCCACGTGGCGACCTCACCCTGCAAACTAGTAATTTCGATCTCGATGCGACGAGGCATAGGGCACTAATCTACTCGGTTTCGTCATGGCGAACATTTCGTTCCCGTTTAGTCGTTTATTACTTTGCGGTGTCTAGCATGACCACGTGAGTGAAATTCCCCCGTCACCTGAAGAGAGTGCTCGGCCCACCGCCGGGCCCGCGTCGTTCGACTATCTCGCCTCGTGGGCAGCACCCGCCCTGCCCGACGACGCCGAAGTGCCTGCGCCAACGGCAACGAGCGTGACCGAGGACGCGTCCGCGAGCGTCGGGGCCGAACCTATGGACGCCTCGGCGTCCGTAGCGCCCAGTGAGCCGCCCGCCGACGGCGCGGCGAGTCATCCCATCACCACCGGTGAGCCCTCAATCCCGATTCGCTCGTCACTCCGTTCACCGTGGTCCTCGCGCATCTCGTTGTTACTGGTCGCGGCCCTCGTCGGGGGACTGGCCGGACACTTCAGCGCGTCCACGTCCTCGAACACGCCCGGGGTCACCATCAACGCGGTCTCCAACGCGCCGACCGGCGCGGTCCTGCCCACGGGCCTCACGATCCCAACCCTGGTCCAGCGGGTCCTTCCCTCGGTCGTCTCGATCGACGTGAAGGGCCAGGGGACCGAAGACCAGGGCACCGGCATGATCATCTCGTCCAACGGGCTCGTCATCACGAACAACCACGTGATCGCCGCCGCGGTCAATGGGGGATCGATCACCGTGACCCGATCCGGCTCGACCAAGAGCCTGCCCGCGACCCTGATCGGCACCAACCCGATCGATGACGTCGCGTTGATCCGCATCAACGGCGCGTCGGGTCTGCCGACGGTGACCTTTGGCAACTCCAACGCCCTCGTCGTCGGTGACGCCGTCGTCGCGATCGGTAACGCGCTCGGCCTCGCGGCCGGGACGCCGACGGTGACCCAGGGCATCGTCTCGGCCCTCGGGCGCACCGTGACCGCCGGATCGTCGTCGAGCTCGGAGACCCTGAGCAACATGATCCAGACCGACGCGGCGATCAACCCCGGTAACTCGGGCGGACCGCTGCTCGACGCCCGCGGCGACGTCATCGGGATGAACACCGCCGTCGCCGGCACCCTGCCCGACGGCACGAACGCGCAGAACATCGGGTTCGCGATTCCCGTCTCGACGATCGAAGCGCTGCTCAAGTCCCTCGAGGCGGGCCAGAGCGTCGTCAACCACGGCGCCTTCATCGGCGTCGAGGTGATGTCGATGACCCCGACCCTGCAACTGCAGTACGGCTTCACCGTGTCGAGTGGCGCGGTGGTCATGAGCGTCATCGCCAACAGCGGCGCCTCGCGCGCCGGCGTTCGCCAGGGTGACGTCATCGTGTCCTTGAACGGCACCACGATCAACAACACCCAGGACCTGACCAGTGTGCTCTCGGGCCTGCACCCCGGCGACACCATCAAGCTCGGCGTCGTGCGCGCGAATAAGCACCTCACCCTCACGGTTACGCTCGGCCGCCAGCACGGCTAGTCCACGGGGCGTCCTAGCCCAGGGTGGCGATGCCTCCGTCGACCGGCAAGATGGCGCCGGTGATGTAGCTCGCCG
>JAKBCT010000033.1 GCA_021807655.1 Actinomycetes bacterium
CGAACTGGGACCGCTTCGTCGCCGTGAACGAGACGCTGCGGCGCTGCCACCGCGCGATGCGCGACGCCCTTCGCGCCTCGCCGGGTGACTTCCCCATCGGGATGACGCTCTCGATGGCGCAGTACGAAGCGCTCGACGGTGCCGAGGAGTCGCTCGCGGCCTACCGCGGCGAGATGGAGGACCGCTACCTCGCAGCGACCGCCGAGGACGACTTCCTCGGCGTGCAGTGTTACACCAAGCACCGCTTCGGACCCGACGGGCTGGTCTGGGGCGACGAGGGCGAACTGACCGCGATGGGCTATCCCTTCTGGCCCGAGAGCGTCGCCTACACGTTGCGCCGCGCCGCCTCGCTCACCTCGATCCCGCTCGTGGTGACCGAGAACGGGATCGGGACCGACGACGACGACCAACGAATCCGCTACCTCGACGAGGCGCTCAGCCACCTCGACGAGGTCCGCCGCCAGGGCCTCGACGTTCGCGGCTACTTCCAGTGGTCGCTGCTCGACAACTTCGAGTGGGTCCTCGGCTACGGGCCCAAGTTCGGCCTGGTCGAGGTCGACCGGACGAGCTTTGCGCGCACGCCCAAGCCCTCGGCCGCGTGGTTCGCGAGCGCGGTGGCCGCGCGCGCTGACCGGCCGCTCTAGCGCTGCACGTACCGGAGCCGCGAGACGGCCCCGTTAGCGAAGGTGATTGTGAAGACGAAGATGCCGTTTCGACTCTTCGGGGACACGCTCACGCGCACGGTGAGTGCGGTGCCCGTGTCGCGCGTCACGAACGCCGTCGTCCCGGCGTGGCTGCGCACCGTCGGACGTCCAACGAAACTGAGCCCGAGGATCTGCAGAACGACGGTGTGACCGGCCACGGCGTGACCGACGACCTGGGTCGCCATCGTCGGCGGCGCGGTGACTGTGATCGTGAACGCGAAGGTGCCCGTGTCCCCTTCGGCGTCGCTCGTCGTGCCCGAGGCAACGTACGTGCCGGGCTTCAGCACGCCGCTCGTCGTGACGAGCCCCGTGCTCGAGACGAGGACCGCGGGCGCGCCCGCGTTCTGGGTGAACGTGGCGGCGCCGTTGGCGCCGTTCACGAACAGTTGGTCGTTGTAGACGTTGGAAGCGAGGGTATTGACCGAGGCGGCCGTCGGGGCCGCCTGGGTGATCGTGGTCGGGGCGCTGACGGTGAGGGTGAAGGAGAAGGTGCCCGCGTCGCCTTGGGCGTCGATGGTCGTGCCCGCGACGCTGTAGGTCCCTACCGCGATCGCACCGCTCGTCGTGACGAGCCCCGTGCTCGAGACGACGAGACCCGGCGTCGAACTCGTCGGACTGAAGGTGACCGCGCCCGTGGCGCCCGTCACCTTCAACTGGTCACTGAAGGTCGTCACCACCGCGCTGGTCACCGTCGCGGACGACGGCGACCCCTGGGTGAGCGTGCCCACCGGGGTGACGAGCAGGTTGAAGAAGAACGTCCCGGCGTCGCCGCTGGCGTCGCTCGTCGTTCCGCGCGCTACGTAGGACCCGACCGCGAGGTTGGCACTCGTACTGAGTAGGCCCGTCGGCGAGACGACGAGCGACGGCGAGCCCGTCGTCTGGGTGAAGGTCACCGCACCCGTCGCACCGGTCACGCTCAGTTGGTCGGTGTAGGTGGTCGCGGCGAAGGTCGTCACGCTCTCGCGCACGGGCTGAGACTCGCTCAGTGTTCCGACGCTCAGCCGGTACGCGAACGTCCCGGCGTCGCCGCCGGCGTCGCTCGTCGTTCCGCGCGCCACGTAGGTGCCATGAGCGAGCGCTCCACTCGTCGATACCAGTCCCGTCGGCGAGACCACGAGCTCCGGGCTACCACTCGTCTGGGTAAAGGAGACCGCGCCGCCGATTGCGCTCACGCTGAGCTGGTCCGTGAAGGTCGCCGAGGCCGAGACCGACGTCGCGTTTTGCGTCGGGGTCGCCGGGGCGAGTTCACCGACGTTCAGGGTAAAGCTGAACGTACCGTTGATGCCGTTGGTGCTCATCGTGCCCGTCGCGCTATAGGTCCCGCGCGCGAGCGCGCCACTCGTCGAGACCAGTCCGGTACTCGAGACGCTGAGCGCCGGCGAGCCGGTTGATTGGACGTAGGCAACCGGCGCCTGCTCACCGGCGACGCTGAGCTGGTCGGTGAAGGTTGCCGAGGCGGCCACCGTCGCCGAGGCGGTGTTCGGCGCGCTGATGAGCGGGCAGATGTAGTCGCCGTCGAGTGCGTTGGACGAGTACTGGATCATCGCGGTGCGCCCGCCGGTGAACGCCGGGTACGTACAGGCCGTCTGCGCCTCGGCGAGTGACGCGTAGCCCGGGAGCCACGCGTCGTAGGCGGCGAAGGTCGTACCGGTCGCGCCCGCGATCTCACCCCACTGATAGGACGTCGAGTACACCCCCACCGTGTGGATCCCGCGGCCCGACAGGAATGCGAGCTCACCTTGGATCATCGCCTGGTCGTTGACGAACTGGCCCTGGGACGGGGCCACGCCCGTGCGAAGACTCTGCCAGGAGTTGCCGGTCTCGACGTCGAGCCACCACGGCGCCGACGTCGCCGCCGTGCCCGGGGCGCTCGTCCCGAGTGCGGTCTCCGCCGCGATCACCGCCTGGAGCGAGCCGCTGCCCGCGTTCCACCCGTAGTCGTAGGAACAGCCGACCGAGTCGGCCCCCGTGCAGACCTCGGGAAAGGTCTGGGTCGTCGGCCAGGCGGGGTTGTTGGACGGTCCGGGATTGGCCGTGTTCACGTAGAACTGGGGCGTCGTGGCGAGTCCCGTCGTCGCCCATTGGATCTCGGTCGAAAGACAGGGGTTGGTGGTGAGTGGTCGACCGTCGTTCACCCCGACGACGCCGAAGCCGATCCCGGTGGGCAGTGACCCACCACACTGGGGAAAACTGATGTCGTAACCGACCGAGGCGGCCGGAACCGCGCTGCTCGTCGCACCCGATGCGCTGGCGGCCGTCGTGCCCGCGAGACTAATCAAGACGACGAGCGACGTGACGAAGTTAGCCATGCGATGAAGTGCCATGGTGACCAAGCCTAAACGGTGGTCACGGCGGGACCGTAGCGGATTTCCTAACCCACGACGAACCCCGCACGCCACGGCTCGTCGGCCGCTGGTGTGGACCACGAGGTTGGTGGACCGCCACCGGCGTGAAGGAGAATACTGGGGGGATGAGAACGCCACAGGTGGCCAGGCTCGACGGACTGCCCGAGCGCGTGAGCGTCTACGAGGTCGGCGCGCGTGACGGGCTCCAGAACGAGTCGACCGTGATCGACGTCGAGACCAAGATCGAGTTCATCCATCGTCTGATCGCGAGCGGTCTGGGTGTGGTCGAGCTGACGAGCTTCGTGCCCCCGTCGTGGATCCCCCAGCTGGCCGACGCCGAGGCGCTGCTCGCCGGGCTCGGCGAGCTCGCCGGCCGCCACCCGGTCCTCGTGCCCAATCAACGGGGCCTCGATCGGGCGCTGCAGAGCGGGGTGCGCGAGATCGCCGTCTTCGCGAGCGCTACCGAGACCTTCGCCCGACGCAACTTGAACCGGTCGCGCGAGGAGTCCCTCGAGATCTTCTCGTCGGTCGCGGCACGCGCGGTTGCGGCGGGGCTGGCGGTGCGCGGGTACGTCTCGATGTGCTTCGGCGACCCCTGGGAGGGCGCGGTCGAACCGTCAGCCGTCGCCGACGTCGTCGAGGCGCTCGTCACGATGGGCTGCGGCGAGGTCTCCCTCGGCGACACGATCGGCGTCGCCACGCCGGGCCAGGTGGTCGCGCTGTTGGACGAGCTCGCCGCCCGGGGTATCGGAACCGATCGGCTCGCCGTCCACTTCCACGACACCTACGGCCAGGCGCTCGCGAACACGCTGTGCGCGCTGCAGCAAGGGATCACGACCGTCGACGCGTCGGCCGGCGGGCTCGGCGGGTGCCCCTACGCGGGCTCGGCCACCGGAAACCTCGCGACCGAGGACCTAGTGTGGCACCTGCAGGGACTGGGCATCGAGACCGGCGTCGACCTCGAAGCGCTGTGTCGCACGAGCCTGTGGATGGCCGAGCGGCTCGGCCGACCGAGCCCGTCGCGCACCGTGACCGCGCTCGCGGCGAGTCTCGATGACCTCGGTCCCGACGCGTGACGACTGGTCAATGAATGGAGAGATGCAATGACTGACTACGGGTTGAGCAACGAACTGGAGCACCTGCGCCAGACGGTCCGAGACTTCGCGACCACCGTCGTCGCCCCCGTAGCGCGCCACCACGACGCGACCGGGACCTTCCCCTACGACGTGGTGCGTCGCATGGGTGAGATGGGCCTCTTCGGCCTGCCCTTCCCCGAGGAGTACGGCGGGATGGGCGGCGACTACTTCGCGCTGTGCATCGCCATCGAGGAGTTGGCGCGCATCGACCAGAGCGTGGCGATCACGCTCGAAGCCGGGTGCTCGCTCGGCGCGATGCCGGTGTACCGCTTCGGCAACGAGGCCCAGAAGCAGTACTGGCTGCCGCGACTCAGCTCGGGCGAGGCCCTGGGTGCATTCGGGTTAACCGAGCCGGGGGCCGGTAGCGACGCCGGCGGCACCCGCACGACCGCGAGGCTCGAAGACGGGCAGTGGGTGATCAACGGTTCCAAGGCCTTCATCACCAACTCGGGCACCGAGCTGACCAAACTGGTGACCATCACCGCGGTGACCGACGTCGCCGCCGACGGGCGCAAGGCCATCAGTTCGATCCTCGTCGAAATCCCCACGCCGGGCTTCACCGTCGAACCGGCCTACGACAAGGTCGGCTGGCGCGCCTCGGATACCCACCCGCTCGCCTTCACGGACCTTCGGGTCCCCGAGGAGAACCTGCTCGGCGAGCGGGGCCGGGGCTACAGCAACTTCCTGCAGATCCTCGACGAGGGCCGCATCGCCATCGCGGCCCTCGCCGTCGGGGCGGCCCAGGGGTGCGTCGACGAGAGCGTCGCCTACGCCAACGAGCGCGAGGCCTTCGGCCACGCCATCGGACGCAACCAGTCGATCGCCTTCAAGATCGCCGAGATGGAGGCGCGCGCCCACAGCGCGCGCTGCACCTACTACGACGCCGCGGCACGGATGCTCGCGGGACGACCTTTCAAGAAGGAAGCGGCGATCGCGAAGCTCGTCGCCAGCAACGCCGCGATGGACAACGCGCGCGACGCCACTCAGATCCACGGCGGCTACGGGTTCATGAACGAGTGCCCCGTCGCGCGTCACTACCGCGACTCGAAGATCCTCGAGATCGGCGAGGGAACGAGCGAGGTCCAGAAGATGTTGATCTCGCGGATGCTCGGGGTGTAGCGAGGCTCAGCTCGACGAGGTCGGCTGATCCAGACCGAGCAGTTCGACAGACTGCTTTCGCATCTCAACCTTGCGGACCTTGCCGGTCACGGTCATCGGGAACTCCTTCACGACGACCACGTACTTGGGGATCTTCTGGCGCGCGATCTTCTCGGCGCAGTACGCCCGCAGGACCTCGGCGTCCATCACCGTGCCCTCGCGCACGACCACCCAGGCCGCCACCTCCTCGCCGTAGAGGCGGTCGGGCACCCCGATGACCTGCACGTCGATGATGTCGGGGTGGGTGTAGAGGAACTCCTCGACTTCGCGCGGGTAGACGTTCTCGCCGCCGCGGATGATGAGGTCCTTGATTCGACCACTGATGTCGAGGTAGCCGTCCTCGTCCATGGTGGCGAGGTCGCCGGTGTGCATCCAGCCGGCCTCGTCGATCGCCTCGGCGGTCTTCTCCGGGTTCTCCCAGTAGCCGAGCATCACCGAGTAGCCGCGGGTGCAGAACTCGCCCTTCACGCCCCTCGGCACCACGAGTCCGTTCGCGTCGACGATCTTTACCTCGACGTGGGGCATGACCCGCCCGACGGTGCTGACGCGCTTGACCACGGGGTCGTCAAAGGCCGTCTGGGTCGACACCGGCGAGGTTTCGGTCATCCCGTAACAGATCGTCACCTCGGTCATATGCATGTCGTTGATGCACCGGCGCATCACCTCGGTCGGACACGGCGAACCGGCCATGATCCCGGTGCGCAGCGACGAGAGGTCGTAGTCGGCGAAGTCGGCCAGCGCGAGTTCGGCGATGAACATCGTAGGCACCCCGAGCAGTGACGTGCACCGCTCGTTCGCGACCGCGCGCAGGGTGGCGGCCGGCTCGAAGGAGGGCGCGGGAATCACCATCGTCGCGCCGTGGGTCGTGCACGCGAGGTTGCCCATGACCATGCCGAAGCAGTGGTAGAAGGGCACGGGTATGCAGACCCGGTCGTGGTCGTCGAGCCGGCAGCCTTCCCCGACGAAGTACGCGTTGTTCAAGATGTTGTGGTGGGTCAGGGTCGCACCCTTGGGCGAACCCGTCGTGCCCGAGGTGTACTGGATATTGATCGGGTCGTCGAAGGCGAGCTCCGTCTCGCGCCGGGCGAGCAACGCCGCGTCGCTCGCGACCTCCATGAAGCCGGTCCAGTCTTCGGTGTCGAAGTAAACGACCCGCTCGAGACGCGTCAGGTCGCCGCGTACCGAGTCGACCATCGCGCGGTAGTCGCTCGTCTTGAACGTCGGCACGGCGAACAGCATCCGCGAGCCCGACTGGTTGATCGCGTACTGCAGCTCGTGTGTGCGGTAGGCCGGATTGACGTTGACGAGGATCACCCCGATCCGGGCCGTCGCGTACTGCAGCAGCACCCACTCCCATCGGTTGGGCGCCCACACGGCGACGCGGTCGCCCTTGGCCATCCCGGCCGCGAGGAGGGACCGGGCCACATCGTCAACGGCCGCGTCGAGGGCCTCGTAGGAGTAGCGCACGTCCTGGCCGAGGTCGACGAGTGCCTCGTGATGCGCCCAGCGCGCCGCCGAGCGTCGCAGGTTCTCCCCGATCGTCTCACCGATCAGCGCGGTGAGCGACGCGCCCGAGGAATACGACGGCTGGGTGCTGCCCACCTCGTCCGATGAGCCGGTTGCTGATGTCTCTGGCGTTGTCACGCTGTCCTCCCCAGGACGATTCGGGTTGACCCGGTGTCCGGTCGCTCCTTCGCCGCGACGAGACGGCCGACGCGGCGACCGATGACGACGCGCGTCTCAGCACCCCTGAAGGTCACGGGCCCCACCTCTCGTTCGACCGGCACCACCGGCATTACTAGCACTCCGGGCCGTGGCGCGAGGAGTTTCGCCGCTCGTCGTGCGCGAAGAGCCCCGAAACTCGCGTCGCGCTCGGATAAGTTGGCCGCGTGAGCTCCGGTGACACCACTCGTGCGCTGAACGGGCGCTCGACGCCGCCACGGCCGTGACCGACGCGACGCCCAACGCCAACGAGAGCGAGACGCGCCGCGAGCGGCTCTTCGCGAGCGCGCGCAGTGCGAGCGTGCCCCTCGCCACGATTCTCGCCACCGTCGGGGTCATCGTCGGCGTGTACGCCATCGGCCAGCTGCTCTTCCACCTGAAGGGGATCTTGCTCACCCTGGTGGTCGGCAGCTTCGTCGCGATGTTGTTGAACCCCATCGTGCACTGGCTGATGCGCCACGGTCTTCGCCGGCGCGGCTACGCGGTCTCGGTGGTGATGGTCGTCGCGCTCGTGGCGTTCGCCGGGCTCGCGGTCGCCTTCGGGTACCCGTTGGTGAACGGCCTGACCAACCTCGCCAACGCGCTGCCGGGTTACGTGCGCCAGGCCGAGGCCGGCCACGGCTGGCTCGGTCACCTCTTTCGCCAGTACCACGTCCAGCACTGGATCACCCACAACACCGACAAACTCACGAACTTCGCTAAGGGCCTCTCGCGGCCCGCGCTCGCCCTCGGTCGTGGCGCGATCACGACCACCTTCATGCTCGTGACCATGTTCTTCTACATCGTGCTCGTCCTGGTCGAGGCGCCCAAACTCCACACCGGTTTCATGACCCTGCTCTCAGAGCGCAACCGACCGCGCGCCGAGCGCCTCGGCGCGGTCATCGCTCGGGCGTCACTCGGCTACCTCCTCGGGGGGTTCCTCACCTCGCTGCTCGGCGCCATCGTGATCTTCATCACCCTCGTCGCGCTCGGCGTGCCCTACCCGGTGCTCTTCGCGCTGTGGGTACTGCTGGTCGACTTCCTACCCCAAATCGGCGGTGCACTCGCCGGCTTCCCGACGGTACTCTTCGCCGCGATCTACTCGCCGTCGGCCGGTCTCATCACGCTGATCGTCTTTCTCGCCTACACCCTCATCCAGAACCACGTGCTCAACCCGATCGTGATGGCCAAGACCGTCAACGTGAACCCGCTGATGATCTTCCTCTCGATCATCGTGGGCGCCGAGGT
>JAKBCT010000034.1 GCA_021807655.1 Actinomycetes bacterium
ATCCCCTCCATTGGGCGAGTAAGCACGGTTGGTGCGCTCGCGCGCACCGTGATCCACGAATCACCCCAGGCGGTGTCGCGAACGTTGATGACCTTCGCGGTCCCCACGTGCGAACCGAGCCAGGCACTCGGACGCACCGTCGTCGCCCGCAGGAACGTGTTGGCGCCCTCCATGGAGATGAGTCGCCAGCCGGCACCGGCGATCGCCCGCTGCAACGTCGTCGCGAGCTGTCGTCGCGTCGGCGATGGCGAAGACGACGTCACCACGACCGACGTCGTGTTCACGGACTTCACTGATCGAATCACGACACCGGCACTCGCTTGGCCAACGCCCGCGAAATTGAAGTGAACCGCCGACGAGCCGGTCGCCACCACCACGGGACCAACGGGTCGACCGGTCACGTCCAGGAGCCGTGCCCGAAACGTCATGGCACCGCTCGTCGCGACGCGCACGTCCACCGTGGCGACGCGTTCGACCCGGCCGAAGTACCACGAGGAGCGCGTGCTGGTGCGCGACTCGAGGCACGACGGCGCGGCCGGGGTGAATGGCAGCGCTCTCGACAGCGCGTCGGCCGAGACGACGAGCGTCGCGAGTCGAAGCTGGCGAAAGCTGCCGTCGGCCAGCTGGCAGTCGTCCAGGCTGAACATCGGGTGCGTATCGGTGACCCGCCCGTAGAGCGAGTCAATGAGCGATCCGTAGCCCTGAATACTCGCGATGCCGGTAAACACGTTGACATTGGGTGAGCCGAGACTGTCGTAGAGCGTCGCGTCGACGCCCGGCGCTCCGACGAAGGCCACTCGGCCGGTGGCGCCGAGCCGCCCGACGACCGAGGCCCGCGACGGCATGACGTTGACGTGACCGGCGGCGAGTCCGGTCGTCGCGAAGGCGAAGAACAGCAGTGCGTCGACGGCGATGACGACGTGCAGACCAGTGCGCGCGCGCCGACGGCGTCGCGACAAGCCCACCACGACCACGATCAACGCGAGGGCGACGACCAGGTGAGCGACGAGCGTCGGCCGTTGGTCCTGGGCGAGTTGTGACGCCGACGCCGACGCCCCGAGAAAACGAAGCACCGGGGCACCATCGATCAGCATCGCGGCGGCCAGGGCCGCGGCGGCGACCGGCGCGAACAGGGCCAGCCACAACCGTCGCGTCGCGAGTCCCGCTCGCTGGGCGTCGTGCTCGCCCAGCCGCTCCAGCCACCAGCCCAGCAGCACGACCACGGCGAGGTCCACCAAGATGACGTTGCGGCTCTGGAGCCTGGTGCTGCCAAAGAGCGGCAGGGCGTCGAAGAGATGCCCCAGCGGCGTGTAGTAGCCCCAGGTCGCAAACAGTCCCACCACGCCGATCACGACGTACAGGACGAAGGGCCGGTCGTCGTTTGGCCATCCGTGACGAGTCCGGCGAGCCAGAAACGCTCCCAGCGCCACCAGCGCCGCGAGGCCGACGTACCCGGAGACCTCGGGCAAGTTGTACGAGACGAAGAACGAGGGCTGGTGAAGGATCCCGTTGCCACCCAGTAGGTCCGGAATGAGCAGGAGCGATGTCCAACGAACCGGCAACGAACCGGCCCCAAAAAAGTCGTACCCAATGCCGGTGCGTTGCGAGATGTTGATGAACGACCAACCGGGCAGCAGCTGGGCGAGACCAATGAGCGAGCCCCACGAGATACCCACGACGTTGGCCACGAGAAACCACCCCGCTTGGGCCCACGTCCACGTCCGCCTCGACGCCGAGGCGACCAGCACGGCGGCCATCACGACGACACCGAGCAGCTCCATCTCGGCGATCGCGCGCGGCTCGCCGGACAGGGTCGTCAGTGCCCAGAGTCCCGCAATGCCGAGTACGGGCGCCGACGCGTCGCGCACCACGGTACGCCAACCGGCTGACCCCGTCCAACCGTGAACGCGTCGCTCCAGCACCACCATCGTCAGGACGTACCACGGCAAGAGCGCATACCCCTCGATCACCCCGAGGTGCACCATTTGGCCGTTCATAGCGCCCGTGTAGGTGTACAGCAACGCCGGCACGAGCGCGGCCCACGTCGAGATGCGGTACCAGCGAAGCAGCGCGAACAGACCGAGCGCGGCGCCGACGTAGGTCGCCACGAGATTCACGACCCACATCGCCACTGGTGCTGGAATCACGAACAAGAGGGTCAACGGAAAAAAGGAACCGGCGTTCATGCCGGCCAGCAGCGGCGTACCGGCGTTGGCCAACGGATTCAGCTGGGGAAGGTGTCCACCGCGCAACTGCGCGCCGGTGAGTACGCGAAGCGGGAAGTTCTGAATCAAGTTGTCCTGGGCGATGGCCGGGTGGCCGGCCAGCGCCGGAACCGCGAAGACAATGAGCGGCAGTACGGTCATGACCGCCAGCGCCCATTTGTCGCGGCGATGCAGTGGCCGCCACCACCGCTCGGACGGCAACTCGCTCGTCATCGTCCGTACGGTGATGACGAGCGAGTTGCGACGTTCATGGGTGAACGAGAGCCCGATACCGTCCTAGCGACGTCGAGGGCGCGGCCCTCGTCGACTGGCGCTGCCCTCGTCGGTAAAGGTGACGTCACCGGGACCGAGATCGCCGAGGTCACCGGACAACTCAGCCTCGAAGGATGCTTCGAACGCCGAAACGGGTACGCGCGGGGTCTCAGCGCCACGTCCGTTTCGACCACCACGGTCGCCACGGTCACCACGGTCGCCACGGTCACCACGGTCGCCACGGTCACCACGGTCGCCACGGTCGCCACGGTCACCACGGTCACCACGGTCGCTGCGCTCACGAGGCGGACGCGATCGGCTGGCGCCGTCACCGGCGTCGGCGTCGGCGTACTCCCCAGCCAGCGAGAGCGATACCTTGCCCTGCGGGTCGATGTCGTCGACGCGAACCTCAATGGCCTGACCAAGCTCGAGCACGTCTTCTACTTGGCCGATGCGCTGGCCACCGTTGAGTGGCGACATCTTGGAAATGTGCAGCAGTCCATCACGTCCCGGCATCAGGCTGATGAAGGCGCCGAACTTCGCAATGTTGACGACGCGACCCGGGTAGACCGCCCCGACTTCTGCGGTCGGCGGGTCCAGAATCAGCGCGATGCGCCGCCGCGCCTCTTCGACGGCTCGACCATCCTTGGCGCCGATGGTCACGGTGCCCACGACGCCATCGTCGTCGACCGCGATGTCGGCACCGGTTTCCTGCTGGAGCGTATTGATGACCTTGCCCTTGGGACCAATCACTTCACCAATCTTGTCGATCGGGATCTCGATGGACACGATCTTTGGGGCCACCGCCGACACCTCGGCGCGCGGCGCCGCCAGGGTCGCCGTGATCACCTCGAGGATTCGCAGACGAGCCTGCTTGGCCTGGTGAAGCGCGTTGGAGAGCACCTCGGCGGGCAGACCGTCAATTTTCGTATCGAGCTGCAACGCAGTGACGGCGTCCGCAGTACCCGCCACCTTGAAGTCCATGTCGCCGAAGGCGTCTTCCGCACCGAGAATGTCCGTGAGCGTCACGTAGGCATCCTCGTCGTGGATCAGGCCCATGGCGATGCCGGCGACTGGTGCCTTGATCGGCACGCCCGCCGCCATGAGCGAAAGCGTTGAGCCACAGACCGACGCCATGGAGGTGGAGCCGTTGGACTGCATGATGTCCGAGACGACCCGCACCGTATAGGCGAAGTCCTGCTCACTGGGTAGCACCGGGATGAGCGCTCGCTCGGCCAGCATGCCGTGCCCGATTTCACGCCGCTTGGGCATGCCAACTCGACCGGTCTCGCCGGTGGAGTACGGCGGGAAGTTGTAGTGGTGCATGTACCGGCGGAATTCATCGGGGCTGATGGTGTCGAGTTGCTGGCGCAGCCGCGGCATGCCCAGGGTCGTCACGTTCACCACCTGGGTCTCACCGCGCTGGAACAGGGCCGACCCGTGCGTCATGGGGAACAGGTCCACCTCAGCGCTGAGTGGGCGAATGTCCGACGTGGCGCGTCCGTCGATGCGCACGCCGTCCTTGACGATCCTCGTACGGACCAACTTCTTGGTCATCGCCTTGACCGCGGGCTTGATCTCGCCTATCCGGTCCGCGAACTCCGTACTTAACTGGTCAATGATGGTCGCGGTCGCGGCGTCGAGCGCGGCGGCGCGAGCCTGCTTGTCGCTCAGGCGGTTGGCGGCGTCCAGGGCCGTCTCGCCGACGGCGGCCACGCGCGCGTAGACGTCATCTTGATAGTCACGCACCAGTTGGTACGGAATCATGTCAATCGGGCCACGGGCGGCGACGTAGGCGTCCACGAGCTCGCGCTGCAAGTTGATCGCCTCACGGATCCACAACTTGGATGCCTCAAGGCCCAGTGCCAAAACGTCTTCGTCAACCTTGGGGGCGCCGGCCGCGTACTTCTCGAACGAACCTTCGGTGCCACCGGCTTCGACCATCATGATCGCGACGTCGGCCTCGGCGTCGGCGCTCAGCGCCCGTCCGGCGACGACGAGTTCGAAGACCGACTCGTCACCTTCGGCGTAGGTCGGGTGCGCGACCCACGTCCCGTCGGTGGTGTAGGCCATCCGTACCGCACCGATCGGTCCATCGAAGGGGATGCCCGACAACATCAACGCCGCCGAGGCCGCGTTGATCGCCAGAATGTCGTGCGGGTTTTCCTGGTCGGCGCTGAAGATCGTGCCGACGACCTGCACCTCGTTGCGAAAACCCTTGGGGAATGAGGGGCGCAGCGGCCGGTCGATGAGTCGACAGATCAAGATGGCCTGATCGGAGGGCTTACCCTCGCGACGAAAGAAGGCCCCGGGAATCTTGCCGGCCGCGTACGCGCGCTCTTCGATGTCGACGGTGAGCGGAAAGAAATCCATCCCTTCTCGCACGGTGCGTGCGGCGGTCACGGTCGCCAGCAGCATCGTGTCACCGATGCGCGCCAGCACCGCTCCGTCGGCGAGTTGGGCGAGGTGTCCCGCCTCAAAACTCAAGGTCTTATCAGTGCCCGATAGCGGGCGGCTTACGCGAATCGCGTCAGTCATGGTTGCTCCTTAGCAGTAGACAGCGCTCCGCTCGGATCCCAGTGGGCAACCGTCGACTTGGGCGACGGCTCTCCACTGGCCTCCGAGGTATCGGATGCGCTGTTCGCGCCGACGGCGTCGGCGTGGCGGCTAGCGACGAATGCCGAGACGACCGATCAGGGAGCGATAACGTTCCACGTCGTCGCGCTGCACGTAATCGAGCAGGCGGCGGCGTTGGCCAATGAGCTTCATGAGCCCGCGTCGGGTGTGATGGTCACCCTTGTGCACCTTCAGGTGCTCGGTCAAGTGCGAGATCCGGTCCGTCAGGATCGCGATCTGGACTTCGGGCGAGCCGGTGTCCGTTTCGTGCGCCTGAAAGTCCTTGATGATCTGCTGCTTCTCAGCCATAACGTCGTTTGCCTTATGAGTCGGGGGTCCCGCTGCGAGTCGCCCACTTGACGACCCACACGATCAGCGTCGCTGACCGAGTCTTCAGCCTAGCAGCGTCCAGCTCGACGGGTGCGAGGTTGCAAATAATTCGCGGCTGCGCGCCACGTCACGGCCAATTTGCGCGATGAGATCCTCTAAGGATGCGTAGATGGCCTCGTCGCGAAGGCGCTCGAGAAAGGCGACGTCGATGGTACGGCCGTAGAGGTCACCGTCAAAATCCACGAGATGAACTTCGACGAGCTGGGCAGCGTTGTCGTAGAACTGAGGTCGCCGGCCCACGGACGTCGCGCCGGCCCACCATTGGTTGTCCGGCGTTCGCACCGCCGTCGCGTAAATGCCAATTCCCGGACAGAGTTGGGCCGGCTCCAGAGCCAGATTCGCCGTCGGAAAGCCCAGCGTCCGACCTCGCGCGTCGCCGGCTACGACCGAGGCGCGCAGTGTGAACGGCCGGCCGAGCACCGTGCGCGCACGGGTGACCGCACCGGACTGCACGGCGCGGCGAATAGCCGTCGACGACCACCGGTGCTCGTCACCGGCCAGCGTCAGGGCGTGCACGCGAAAGTCGTCAAGCAACCCCGCGCGGGTCAATGTTCCAATATCACCAGCGCGATCGTGGCCGTACCGGAAGTCCTGGCCGACCACGACGTCGGCGGCGCGAAGGTCGTGGACGAGTACTCGTTCGACAAACGAGTCAGCGGACTCGAGCGCGAGCAGTTCGTCAAAGTGCAAGACGCGAACGAGTTCGACGCCGAGCCGCTCGAAGCCCTCCAGACGCTGGTCGAGTCGATCGATCGCCGCGGGCGCTCGTTCGGGGTGCACCGTCAACATGGGGTGCGGGAAGAACGTCACCACCGCGAAGCGCGAACCGTGCTCTCGCGATAGGGCTCGGGTACGTTCCAGCACCCGTTGATGGCCACGGTGCAGCCCGTCAAAGACGCCGATCGCAATGGCGCTGCGGCGCTCGTCGAGCTCCACGTACTCGCCGTCGTGCCACACGATCATCTCGTCAACCTACCGGCGCGGCGCGTCCAGGTCCGACGTCACCACGACCGACGGCTGCCAGCGGTCGCCGCGACGGGCCAGCACGGCGACGAGCTCGCCGGCCGGGTCGAGCGCGGCCAGCCAGTCGCCGGCAACGCCGTCGGCGACCTCTATCTGTTGGCCGTGCACGATCCGTTGTCGATCCCGATCGCCGACGACGATTTTCGTCACTCCCTCGAGCATGTCGGCCGGCGGTGACAGCGGCCGTCCGTCCGCGATCGAGGTTTCGAAGGCCTCAAGGCTCAGCGCCGCTGACACGTCATAGGGCCCGATCGCCGTTCGACGCAGTGCGCTGAGGTGGCCGACGGTCCCGAGACGGTGCGCGAGTTCGCTCGCCAGGACGCGTACGTAGGTTCCCGTGGAACAGACCACGTCAAAGTCCCAGTGGTGTTGATCGGCGCCGGCGTCGACGGTGAACGACTCGACGACGACCTCGCGCGCGGCCCGGTCTACTTCAAGCCCCCGACGGGCCAACTCGTGCAAGCGTCGACCGTTGACCTTGACCGCCGAGACCATCGGTGGCACCTGCAGCTGCGCTCCGAGAAGCGACCCCGCCGCGGCGCGCACGGCGTCAAGGTCGACGTCGGGCACGCCGGCCCGTTCAACCACGACGCCATCGGCGTCCAACGAGTCGGTCGCGATGCCCAATTCGACCGTTCCGCGGTATCGTTTCGTCGCGACCTGCACGAAGCGCAGCAAGCGCGTCGCCGGGCCAATCGCGACGATGAGCAAGCCCGTCGCCATTGGATCGAGTGTGCCGGCGTGGCCCACGCGCCGCTCGCCAATGATCCGACGAACCCGCGCCACCACGTCGTGACTGGTCACGCCGCCCGGCTTGTCCAGCAGCACCATTCCGCTAGTCGTCATCGTCACGCTGGCGACGCAGTATCTCCTCGACTGCTTCGCCTCGGGCCACCGCTGGATCAGCTCGAAAGGACAACTTCGGCGTCCGCTTCAGACGGGTCTGGAGGTTCACCGCGTCTTGCAGTTGACGGCGATGCGCTTCGAGGGCCGAGCCCGCCGCCTCGGTGAGTGAGTCGAAGAACACCACCGCCTGACGTAGATCGCTCGAGGTATCGACACCGGTGACCGTCAGGAGACCCAGGTCCTCATCGAAGTCCGAGAGTCGCACCAGCTCATCCGAGATGATCTCGCGCAGGATCTGGTTCACCCGTGCCGTGCGCGGATACGCGTGGTGTCCGCTCGCGTGAGCCATGGCTACACCGCGCGCGGGATCTCGCGCTCGTCGTACGTCTCGATCACGTCGCCGTCTTTCAAGTCCTGGTAGTCGGACAGTCCAATGCCGCACTCGTAGCCGGCCTGGACTTCTCGGGCGTCATCTTTGAATCGACGCAACGACGTGATCGTCCCCTTCCAGATCACCGTGCCCTCGCGGAGGAAGCGAACCTTGGAGCCGCGCGTGATCACGCCCTCTCGCACGAAGCAGCCCGCGATGGCGCCGATCTTGGGCACGCGGAAGATCTCTCGTACCTCTGCTTCGCCCGTTACGACCTCTTCGAAGACCGGCGAAAGCAGGCCCAGCATCGCGGCCTCGATCTCCTCGATCAACTTGTAGATGATCTCGTAGGTCCGAATTTCCACGCCCTCGGACTCGGCCAACTCGCGACTTCGCCGATCGGGGCGAACGTTAAATCCGATAATCGTCGCGCTCGAGGCCTTGGCCAACTGAACGTCGTTCTCGGTAATGCCCCCCACCCCTCGGTGCACGATGACCAGTTTCACGTCGTCGCGCTCGAGTTTGCGAAGTGATTCGGTACACGCTTCGAGC
>JAKBCT010000035.1 GCA_021807655.1 Actinomycetes bacterium
GGAACTGGTGGCCGCTCTCCGTGGGGATCATCGCACTCGTGGGTTCTGGGCTCATGCTGAACCTTCGACGCTCGCTGTCGCCAAGCGAGGATGGGCGAAGCGCGAATTAGCCAACGACGACCCGTCGGGTGGCGAACGCCGCCCGGGTCGTCGTTGGGCGAATCTCGAGCTACGTGGACGCCTTCAATCCCTCGCCGCGACCTTCGTGTCCCGATCATGAGGCAGTTGGCACGTATTCGTCGTTGTCTGCGTCGTCACGTTCGTGATCGGTTTGTTTTCGCGAGCACGCCGTCACCAACCCATAAGACGGCTAGCGCAACCCGGCGTCGCCGCGGGTCCGTGGCCCGCCGCGACGCGCAACGACTGGGGGTCGCAGCGGACGACGGTTCACCACAGCTTGCGCGGCCCGGAGATCGATCTACGATGCCGCGAGATCGCGCGCGATGGTGCCTCGCGCCTCGTCACTGAGGCCCGACGGCGCGTAGATGCTGAACCGGTCGACGACGCCACCCACGCGGCGCACCACCTCGTGTGCGACGTCGCCGGGCGGCGCGACGACGGCGACCGCGTTCAACACGTGCTCGTCAATCAGTCGTCCCATCGCTGACCACTCGCCTCGACGAGCCAGTAGCGCCAACTCGGGCTGCAGGGTTGACCACCCGTGCAGCTCGAGCACCGGTCGATAGGCCGGCGTCGAGGCGTAGAAGGCAATCTGCTGGCGTACGGCCTCAATCGACGACGCCATCGCACCGTCATCCGCACCAGTCGCGACCAATCCGCTGAACGCGATTTGCACGTCGGACCTCGAGCGACCGGACTTCGCGAGGCCCCGTTCGAGCGCCGGCACGGTCACTTCGCGCAGGTACCGCTGCGTGGTAAAGGGATGGACCAAGAGCCCATCGGCCACCTCGCCGACGACTTCTGTCATCACTTCGCCAACCGCGGCGAGAAAGATTTTCGGCGGCCCGTAGCCGTGGGGTGTCGGACTGAAAAAGGGCGTCATCAGCGTGTGCCGATAGAACTCGCCGCGAAAGTTAAGTGGCGTGCCCTCGTTCCAGGCCGACCAAATCGCTCGCAGCGCGAGCACGTACTCGCGCATGCGCGGCGCGGGGTGCGACCAGGGCATCGAGTAGCGCTTCTCGATGTGCGCCTTGATCTGACTGCCCAGCCCGAGCACCAGGCGACCCGCGGAGAGCACTTGAAGATCGTTCGCGAGCGTCGCGGTGATCATCGGACTACGTCCGAAGGCCACGACGATGCCGGTACCCAGCTCGATCGCGGTGGTGGCGCGGGCGGCGCCGGCGAGCACCACGAATGGATCGTGACCGACTTCGGCGGCCCACAGTCCCTTGTAGCCCGCCGACTCGGCGTCCGCGGCGCCGCCGTACTCGCCGCTGGGATCAAACGCGATGTCGGTGTCGATGAGCATGATTCGACGCTACTGGACCTCGACGCTGCAGTTATACGCGATAGGCGCCCAGGGCGCACCGATGAAGCCGTTGCGCGCCACCGTCGGCCACCACGAGGCATTCGCCGGTCTGGACCCCAGCGCGATGGTCGAGGGTCACGACGTTGGGCTGCACCACGATCAGCATGCCCGAACGCAACACCATGTCGGGAACCGGCTCGTTCGGCCGGCTGCGCGATCCGAGGATTGGTGCCAGGTAACCACCGCCGTACCCGTGGACCAGATCATCGAGGGTCGTGAATCCGGCCTCCTCAATCACGTTGGCGGCGTCGACCAACTCGGCCGCGTGGACACCGGGCCTCAGTCGCGCCGCGATGCGCGAGTACGCCTCGTCAGCTACGTCGTGGAGGTCGCGAAAGAGCGGCGACAGGTCAGCCCCCACGCTGTACGTACGAAGCACCTGGCCGCCGTAGTCGAAGAAATTCGCCGTGATCTCGGTTGAGAGCACGTCGCCGTCACCCACCAGGCGCGTGGACGGTATCTGACGGGGCGTGCAGTACTGCGGAGCGTTCATGGCATTGAGCGCGAAGTAGTGGATTCCGTTCACTGCCCCGAAGCGCAGGTACGCGGACTCGACGATGCTCACGAGATCACGCTCGCTCAGGCCCGGCCGAAGTTGCTCAGCGAGCGCGTCGATCGCCCGGTCAGCCAGTCGAGCGCCCAACTTGAACCAACGAAGTTCCTCCTCGGACTTGACCAGGCGAAGTCCGAAGTAGTCCGTCGTGAGGTCGACGACCGGCCCGACGACCGCTTCGAGACGCCGGGCGGCCGCGAACGGCAGGGGGCCGATGACGCCGACGCGACCGTGAGCAGCGCCCCGACGCCCCAACTCGCCAATCGTGGCGTCGATCGTCGCGATCCCACCCCAGGCCACCTTCGCGTCGCGCACGAGTTCCTGGGCCAGTGGGACGTGGTTGAAGTACTGGACGAAGAGCGCATCAGGTTCGCCGTGGGACATCACGAGGTGCGCCTCGTTGGTGACCAACCACTGCGACAGCCACGTCACGGCGCCGCCCCGTCCGCCGGTGCCGTAGGCCACGACGTGGTCGACGTCGCGACGATCAGCCAGATCGAACAGCAGGTTTCGCCGACGGTCCATCTCGTCGTCTGAGAAACTCGGGTACGGCATGGCGAGCAGACTCGCGAACTCGTCGTCGACCTGAGGATCTCCCACCTTCAGCGTTGCATCGGGGCCCTCGGCACTCACGCGAAGTTCCAGCCCGTGCCGGCGTCGAATCGGCGAAGGACGTGCTTCGCGATGAGGATCCGGTGGACCTCGTCGGGCCCGTCGGCGAGACGCAAAATGCGCGCCGTCTGGTACATCTGAGCCAGGGGCAGGTCATTACTGACGCCAGCGCCACCCCAGACCTGAATGGCCCGATCGACCACCCGGTGAAAGGCGGCGGGCACAAAGATCTTGATCCCTGAGATGGCGGTGCGAGCGTCGGGATCATTATCGGCGACCTTTTGGGCCGCGTTGATCGTCATGAGACGCGCCGACTGCAAGTCGAGGTAGCTGTCGGCAATGAACCCCTGGATGAACTGGTGGTCGCGCAACAGTCCGCCGTGAACTTCGCGTTCGCGGGCGCGCGCGACCATGAGGTCAAAGGCGCGCCACATCTGACCAATCGCGTTCATGCAGTGGTAAACGCGACCGGCGCCGAGCCGGTCCTGGGCCGCCTCGTGGCCCTGTCCGACCCGTCCCAGCGTGTTGGCAATCGGAACTCGCACGTTCTCGTACAGGATCTCACAGTGGTCCGAGGTCTCGCGCCCGAAGATGCCGATTCCGCGCACGATGGTGACGCCCGCCGTGTCGCTCGGCACGATGATCTGGGTCATCTGACCGGCCCGGCCGTACTCGCCGGACGAATCGCTCACCCGACACATAACGATGAAGAAGTTCGCGTTCACCCCGTTCGACGTGAACCACTTGTGTCCGTTGATCACCCACTGGTCACCGTCGCGCACGGCTTCGGTTCGGATGGAGCGGGGGTCGCTTCCCGCGTGATCGGGCTCGGTCATCGAGAAGCCCGATTCCATTTCGCCGGCAATGAGCGGCAGGAGCCATTGGCGCTTCTGGTCCTCGGTTCCGTATTTGGCGAGGATCGTCGCGTTGCCCGAATTGGGCGCGGCGATCCCAAAGAGGCTCGAAGCCCCAACGGCGTACGCCAGGATCTCGTACATGTAGGACAACGACAGAAAGTCGAGTCCGGCGCCACCGTATTCGCGCGGCAGGTGGGGCGCCCAGAGCCCTGCCTCAAAGATCGCGGCCTTGATGGACTCTCGCAGCTCGATGCTGCGACGCTTGGCGGCGAGGCGCCCGTCGTCGGAGCGCTCTTCACCGCGACGCAGTCGCCAGAGCGCGTCTTCATTCGGCAGGATCAGGTCATTCACCAGCCGAGCCGTACGCTCGCGTACGGCGTTCACCGCCGGATCGAGTCCGGCGATTGGTGTCACGTTGATGGCCACGTTCGTCCCCCGATAACGGTCCGCCTCGATTATGGCGCGTTCGGATCGCCCCCGGGAGACCGGACCATCTCCGACGACGCTCGCGCCACCCGGTACCGTCGTAGCGAGAGGGACGACATGACCGGCGAATCCAGCGCGTGGGACGAGTTCGCACGCGAGCATCGTGCCTTAGGCGTTTCGATGTTCTACGGCATCGTCCTGGCGGCCGTGGGCATCGCCATCGGGGTGGTGACCGGATCCCAGATCATCCTCTTCGATGGGTTCTACACCTTTCTCGGCATTGCCCTGTCCTGGATGGCCATGCGCGTCTCGCGGCTGGTGGCGAGCGGCCCAACGTCGCGATACCCGTTCGGTCGCGAAGCGCTGGTGCCGCTGATCATTGGCGTCGAAGCCGTGGCCCTGCTCGCGACGTGCGCGTACGCCTCCTTCAACGCCGTGTTGTCAATCCTGCACGGCGGGGACACGTTGACGTCGGGTTGGGGCGTCGGTTACGCAATCGTTTCGCTGTTGGTGCCAACGTCGGTGTGGTGGTGGCTACGGCGAATGGCCAGTGACTCCGAGCTGGTTCGCGCCGAGGCAACCCAATGGCTGACCGGCGGCGCGCTCGGTTCGGGCATGATCGTCGCTTACACGCTCGCGCACGCCCTGGCCGGCACGACCTGGAAACCCGCCACCCACTACCTTGACCCGTCCCTGGTGATTGTGGCGTGCCTCATCTTTGTTGCGCCGCCGCTCAAGATGATCCGCACAACGTTCATCGAGCTCGTCGAGGGCAGCCCCGATAGTGACCTGCGCGGACCCGCCGACGAGGCGGTCAACGCCGTGTCAACCACCTTCGGACTCGCGCAGCGGAACCTGCGGATGACCAAGATCGGTCGCAAGTTCTACGTTGAGCTCGAGTTCACGGTGGAGCCGAGCTGGACCGTCGAGCAGTCTGACCTCGTGCGTAACGCCCTGGCGGAGCGTCTCGACGCATTGCCCCACGATCTCTGGCTAACGGTCGAGTTCACCGCCAACCCCTCGGCGTGGTCCTAGGGCCGACGCGTCAACGGTCGCGTTCGCTCGTCGACGAAGCGCCCCCAACCCGATGACCGCGGCGGCGAAGCACGACCACGCCCCGACCCCGAGCCCGACGCGGGCACCGAAGTGCGTCGTGATCAGACCCACCAGCGGTCCGCCAATGGGTGTTGAACCCATGAACGCGACGGCCCACAACGCCATCACGCGGCCCCGCATGGCGGGATCGCTCGCCAACTGCAAGGTCGAGTTTCCCATCGCGAGGAATGAGACGCTCGCGAAACCGACGAGGGCCAGCGCGGCAAACTCCAAGGCGATCATCGGCGCGATGGTCGCCAACGAGAGGAAGAGCCCGAACAGGCCGCTCGCGGCGACCATGGAACGGGTCCCGGTGCGTCCACGAGTGGCCGAAACGAGACCACCGACGACGGCGCCGAGGCCCATCGCCGTGACGAGACCACCGTAGACGCGAGCGCCCCCGTGGAAGACACTGTCGGCGACGACGGGCAGCGTGACCTGGAATTCGTACGCCAGCGTCCCGACCAGCGCCATCATGATCAGCGGGACCAGCAGTCCCGGCGTACGAGCGACGTAGCGCAAACCCTCGCGCACCTGTCCCCGTTCTCGAATGGCCGCGGGACTCGGCGTCAGGGCCGAACGATCCATCGCGATGAGCGAACCCACCACGGCAACGAAACTGACGGCGTTCAACGCGAAGCACCATCCTTCGCCCACCGCGGCGATCAGCAGACCGGCGGCCGCCGGCCCAATGGCCCGAGCCGCGTTGTTCATCGTGGAGTTGAGACTCACCGCGTTTCGCAGGTCCTGGTGACCGACCATCTCCAAGATGAAGGCCTGGCGTGAAGGGTTCTCGAAGCTGTTGTTGAGACCCAACACCACCGCGAGCACGCAGACCTCGACGTAGGTCACGTCGTGCGCGAGTGTCAGAGCCGCGAGGATGGCCGCCTGCACGCCCATCAGCGTCTGGAGCAAGATCATGAAACGGCGCTTGTCCACCCGGTCGGCGACAACACCGCCGTAGGGCCCGAGTACCAAAACGGGCAACGTCTGCAGCGCAATCACGAACCCGATGTCCGTCGCCGAGTGCGTCAAGACGAGCACCAGCCAGGACTGGGCCGTCGACTGCATCCAAGTACCGACGAGCGACGTCGTTTGGCCGATGAAGTACTTGCGGTAGTTCGGGTTCGACAGTGACGAAAAGGTGCGCGACGCCGTAGCCCGGACGCTCACTGCTTCGCCGACCGAACAATCTCGACGAGCGCCTCGAGGACCGGCACGGCGTCGCGCAGTTTGCGCACGTCACGCTCGCTCAGTCGGCGCACCGCGCGATCGAGCGCCGCGGTACGCGCGGCGCGCAGTTCGTCACACACCCGGCGTCCGACCCGAGTTACGGCGACGTGAACCACGCGACCGTCGGCGTCGTCGCCGATCCGGTCGACCAACCCCGAGCGCTGCAGGTGACTGACGATGCGCGACAACATTGTCAGGTTCATGCCTTCTAAGTCCGCCAGCTGTGACAGACGCATCGGGCCACCGCGCGAAATCGCCCCCAACACCTCGCGCTGGCTGGGCGACAGCGATCCGGCAATCGGCGACGCGCGCAGCGACCGGCTCAGTCGTCCGACAACCGTTCGCAGTCGATCGACCACGTCGTCGCCAAGCACCACATCGTTCGCCACGATGGGGATCGTAGTTCTATTGCCTGCCGGCAAGCAACTACTGAAACGGTCATCGTGACGTGATGTTCAGCGACGATGACCGGTCCGGTTCTTACTACCGAGTAACGACCGACGCCAGTCCGACCTGCGGCGACGCCCACGCCCCGCGTCGGCGCTCGCTCAACGTGCCATGAGTGGGGCGTTGGCGTCGGTGAACGAGTATGACCGTGAACCCGTACAATTCGGGTTTGACGTTCATGGCAGACTGAGTGATACCCGTCGGGCTCCCGCGAGTACGACGACGAGAGAACGGCTGATGACGAACCAAATGCACGCACCTCGCACGCCAGCGGGTCGGGCCGCACCCAAGAAGTCGACCCGCGCGAAAGCGGCGGCGCGAACGCCAGCAGACGTCGCACGGCTCGTCGGGTTTTATCGCCAGATGCTCCTGATCCGACGGTTCGAGGAGCGAACAGCGCGTAGCTATACCCAAGCCCTGATCGGCGGGTACTGTCACCTCAACCTCGGCGAGGAGGCGGCGGTCGTTGGGCTGTTGTCCGCCCTGTCGCCGACCGACTACCTCTTTACGAACTACCGCGAACACGGCTACGCCATCATCCGGGGCATTGATCCGAATCGAGTCATGGCCGAACTGTACGGGCGTACCGACGGCGTCTCCAAGGGGTGGGGTGGTTCGATGCACATGTTCGACCGCGGCCACCGTCTGCTCGGCGGCTACGGCATTGTCGGGGGACAAGTTCCCCTGGCCACCGGTGCCGCACTGGCCATTGACTACCGCGGCGGCAACGAGATCGTCATGTGCACCATGGGCGACGGAACCGCCAACATCGGGGCGTTCCACGAGTCCTTGAATATCGCGGCCCTGTGGAAACTACCCATCGTCTACGTGATCATCAACAATCGCCTTGGTATGGGCACGTCGGTGGAGCGATCGTCGGCCGAACCCGAGCTCTTTCGTCGCGCCACCTCGTATCGCATGGAGTCCTCGCGCGTCGACGGCCTGGACCCGATCGCCGTGGCGGACGCCAGCGCGCACGCCGTGGCTACCGCGCGCGATGGGCACCCCTATCTCCTCGAGGTCGTATCGGAACGTCTCCGGGGCCACTCCGTTGTCGATCCAGCCAAGTACCGCACCGAGGCCGAGGTCGCTCAACTGCGTGAACACGACCCGGTAGTGACCTTCGGCGCCCGACTGGTGCGTGAGGGTGTGCTCGACGCCGACGCGCTCGCCGCCATCGAGCTCGAAGTGACCGCGCGCGTCGACGAAGCCGCGGCGTTCGCCGAATCAAGCCCCGCTCCCGACGTCGCCACGCTCTTCGACTACAACTACGCCTCTGCGGTCCCGAACGACTCGCGACGGTTGCCCGGTGAGCCACTCTTCGAGCCCGCGCCCCTGCCCGATCCCGGAGAAGCCACGTGACCACGATGACCTATCGCCAGGCGCTGCACGACACATTGCGCGCCGAGATGATTCGCGACGAGAACGTCTTCTTAATGGGTGAGGAGATTGGCGTCTTCGAAGGCTCCTACAAGATCACCGCCGGACTGCTCGCCGAGTTCGGCGAAAGGCGGGTCCGCGACACCCCGATC
>JAKBCT010000036.1 GCA_021807655.1 Actinomycetes bacterium
ACCGGACAGGTCGACATGGGTGAGGTGACCAGTGGCCCGGGACCCGACGGGTCGCTCGGTTCGGCGACGGTTGGTAATCCTCACGTGGTCGCGTTGGACGACCCGACGTGGACTGTGGAACAACGCGAACGTCGAGCGCGAGACTGGGCCGACGCGATGGGTGGGGCGAACGTTGAGTTCATCACGCCCGTGTCGCCCGATCGGATCGAGCTGAGCGTCTTCGAGCGAGGCGTGGGATGGACGCTCGCCTGTGGTACCGGTAGTTGCGCGGTCGCCGCGGTGGCGCGCGACCATGGTCTCTGCGGCGACGTGGTGGTGATTGGCAACCCCGGCGGCGATCTCGAGGTGCGCCTCGAGGGACGGCGCGCCACCCTCGGGGGCCCGTTCCAGTTCGTCGCGAATGTGGAGTGGCTCGAAGCGTGACCTACGTTCCCACGACCCTCATCGACCGAAGTTTTCGCGAGCGGATCGTGCTGGTTGGCGTTCAGTTCCCCACGCTTCGAGCCGGTGACGTGGAGCGTCAACTCGACGAGTTGGCGTTGCTGGTGGATACTGCCGGCGCCGACGTGGTCGCGCGCATTGTCCAGCGTCGCGACGCACCAGACCCCGCGACGTTCCTCGGTTCGGGCAAGGTGCGCGAACTGGCCGAGATCTGTCTCGCGGTGGACGCCGACACCGTGGTGTTCGAACACGCCCTGACGCCAGCCCAGCAGCGCAACCTCGAAAAACTTCTTGGTCGCACCGCGATCGATCGCACGGCCGTGATTCTGGACATCTTCGCGCAGAATGCGCGTACCCCCGAGGGTAAGGCGCAGGTCGAGTTGGCCCTGCTGCAGTACCGACTGCCGCGACTGCGCCGTGCCGGAGGGTCACTGTCCCAGCAGGCCGGGCGCATCGGCACGAGGGGACCGGGCGAGACCCAGCTCGAAGTTGATCGACGGCGACTGGTTCAGCGCATGCACCGAATTCGAGCCGAACTGAAGGAGATCGATCGCACGCGCGGCGTCCAGCGCCAAGGTCGAGATCGCGGGCGTCACCGTGAAGTGACTTTGGTGGGCTACACCAACGCTGGCAAGTCGTCGATGCTGAACGCTCTGACCGACGCTCGCGTGGCGGTCGAGAATCGGCTCTTCGTCACGCTCGATCCGCGCACCCGACAGCGCCAGCTGCCCGGCGGCGAGACCGTGTTGTTCACCGACACCGTCGGGTTCATCTCGAACTTGCCCCACGAGTTGGTCGAAGCCTTCATGAGCACGTTGCGTTCGGTGCAGCTCGCCGACCTGCTCGTGCACGTCGTGGACGCCAGCAGTGACGGGGCCGAACTACAGATTTCGGCCGTCCACGAGGTCTTGGGTACCATTGGCGCCGACCGCGTGCCCGAGCTACTGGTCTTCAACAAGTCAGACGTGTCGCCGGCGCGAGCGCGCGAACTCGCCGCGCGGTATCCGAACAGCGTGTTCGCATCGGCCCTGAGCGGTGACCATATGGACACCGTCGTCGCCGCGATCGCCGAGCGGCTCCGCGATGACGATCTCGTTATTACGATTCGCCTGCCGCTCGAGCGCGGCGACCTGGTGGCCGCGGCCCACCGTGAGGGCGACGTGCTGGCGACCACCGTTGACCACGACGCGGTCGTGCTGCGCGTTTCGCTCGACGCCGTGGGTGCGGCCCGGTTCAACGAGTGGCGTGTGCCGGCGTGAGTTTCGCGCCGCCCCCGTACCCGTACGAGCGTCTCGACGCGATTCGCCGCCTCGCCGAAACCCACGACGGGGGAGCGATTGACTGCTCGATCGGCACGCCGATCGATGCGCCTCCGGAGGGCGTCATTGCCGAGTTGGCCCGGGGCACGGGTGCCCGAGGCTATCCACCATCGGCGGGCACTGGCGCCTTTCGCGCGAGCGCGTCAGCGTGGCTGGAACGGCGATTCGGGGTGCGCGTGGGTCCCGATGACGTCGCCGCGTGCGTGGGTACCAAGGAGTTCGTCGGATCGGTCGCCGCGTTCCTGCACTTGCGCGATCCCCAGCGTGACACGGTGCTCTACCCGGAGATCAGCTATCCGACGTACGCGATGGGAGCGACACTGTCGGGTCTGCGAGCCGTCCCGGTCGCTCTACGAGCGGGGAGGCTCGATCTGGCGAGCGTGCGGGCGAGTGACGCGCGACGCGCGTTGGTCCTGTGGGCGAACGCGCCGTCGAATCCCACCGGCGCGTTGGACGATCTCACCGGCGTCGCCGCGTGGGGTCGCGCCCACGACGTGCTCGTGGCGAGCGACGAGTGCTACGCCGATTTCACGTGGGAGGGCCCACCCCGAACGATCTTGGGCGAGGATGCGTCGGGCACGCTCGCGCTGCACTCCGCGTCCAAGCGCTCCAACCTCGCGGGCCTACGGGTCGGCTTTTACGCTGGCGACCACGATCTCGTGGCCTACCTGCGCGCGGTGCGCCAGCACGCGGGGTTGATGGTTCCCGGGCCCGTTCAGGCCGCGGCGACCGTCGCCTACGGTGACGACGATCACGTTGCGGCACAACGACTGCGCTACCGAGCCCGTCTGGAGCGTTTGGCCGCGGCGCTCGAGGGTTACGGTATCAACGCACCGCTGCCGCAGGGGGGCTTTTATCTGTGGTGCTCGCGCCCGGGTGACGACGGCTGGACTCTGGCCGATGAGCTGGCGAGGGTGGCCGGCCTCGTCGCCAGTCCGGGCGACCTCTACGGTGCGCCGGGGAGACCCTTCGTGCGCATCGCGATGGTTCAGCCGACGCCGCGGATCGAGCTCGCCGCCCAGCGGCTCGAAGCGGCAACCTAACCCGACGGTACGATGAGCCAATGACGTCACTGGAGAGCCGAATCGACACGTGGTACGAACGAATCGACACCCTGACACCGGACAATATTGAGGCACGACGCGACGTCGAGCTGGTGATCACCAAACTCGATGACGGTCAGTTGCGCGTGGCCGAGGTTGAACCGGGTGGCGCGGTGACGGTGCACGAGTGGGTGCGCCGCGCGATCCTGCTCCTCTTTCGCCTGCGCGCGATTCAGCGCTACGACGTTGGGCCGTTCGAGTACGCGGACAAGCTCGAGTTGAAGCACGACTTCGAACGCCGAGGCGTGCGCGTCGTGCCGGGTGCGTCGGCGCGCCGCGGGAGTTTCCTCAGCCCGGGCGTCATACTCATGCCGAGTTACGTCAACATCGGCGCGTGGGTCGGTGCGGGCACCATGGTCGACACGTGGGCCACCGTCGGGAGCTGTGCGCAGATCGGCGCCAACGTGCACCTCGCGGGAGGCGTCGGCATTGGCGGGGTCCTCGAGCCGGCGAATGCCGTGCCGGTAGTAATCGAAGACGACGCCTTTATCGGCAGTCGCTGCATGATCGTGGAGGGTGCCCGCGTCGGACGGGGCTCGGTGCTCGGTGCCGGCACGATTCTGAACCCGTCGATTCCCGTCATTGACGCCCAAACGGGCGACGAGCTCTCACGGGGTCACGTGCCGGACTTCTGCGTCGCGGTGTCGGCCGGTCGACGCCGCGAGTTCCCCGGTGGCGAGTACGTCTTGCCCTGCGTACTGGTCATACGGCGACTCAGTGAGGGTGAACGTCACGACAAGGTAGCCCTTAACGCGATTCTGCGCGATCACGGCGTGGCGACGTGAACCCACTCGCCGACGTCCTACGGCTCGTGCGACTCGAGTCGGTGAGTGGGCATGAATCGGCCATCGCGGCGTTCGTCGCGACGACGCTTCAAACGAATCCTCGACTGGACGTCGAGCGCATTGGCGACAACGTCGTGGCTCGCACCACGGGGCTCCACTCCACGCGACTCATTGTGGCCGGACACCTCGACACGGTGCCCGGCGACGCGAGCGTCGCGCGCCTCGACGGTGACGCCGTCACGGGTCTGGGTGCGTGCGACATGAAGGGCTCATTGTCGGTGATGCTCGACCTCGCTACTCGTGACGTCGCGCGACGAAACGAAGTGACGTGGATCTTCTACGCCCGCGAGGAAATCGCTCGATCCGAATCGGGCCTTCGCGAATTGCTCGAGTTGCGGCCCGACTTGCTCCAGGGCGATGTCGCGGTGCTCGCCGAGCCCACCGGTGGCGTTGTTGAGGCCGGTTGCCAGGGCTCGCTGCGACTGAGCGTGGAGGTGCGTGGCAGTCGTGCGCACACCGCGCGGCCCTTCATGGGTCGCAACGCGATACATCGTCTCGGCGAGGTGGTCGCGAAGGTTGCGGCGTATCGGCCACGAGAGGTCGTTATCGACGGTATCGAATACACCGAACAGTTGCAGGTCGTGGCCATCGAGGGTGGCGTAGCGGCCAACGTCGTACCCGACGTTGGCCGGTGCGTGATCAACCACCGCTTCGCGCCGGACCGAACGTTTCAAACCGCGACCGAGTGGCTGCGCGGCTACTTGGCGCCGACGATTGAGCCGGGCGACGAGGTGACACTCGATGACTGGGCGCCGGCCGCGCTACCGGCAATGCGTGACGAGCGGCTTCGTGCGCTCGAGGTGCTGTCCGGTCATCGCGCGAGGGCCAAGTTGGGCTGGACCGACGTCGCGACGTTCGCCGAACTTGGCGTTCCGGCCACGAACTTCGGCGCCGGCGATCCCATGCTTGCGCACCACCCGAACGAACGAGTTACGGCTGACGAGTTATTGAACTTCTCGCGCGTCCTGGCCCAATGGATCAGTTGATCCGCGCACGGCGGTGATTGGTCGGTCGTCGCGCAGTTCGTGTGGCGACCGGTCGCGGTGAGCGACGGGCCCCGTGCACGAAGTTCAACGGCGTCGACCAAAGGCCCTGGGACCACGTCTGAGCCGGGTGTTCGACGTGACCGCTTCGAGGTCAGTACGAGCGAAGTACCGCGATGACGCGGCCAAAGAGCACCACGTCAAGGGCGTCGAGCTCCATGGGCTCCATCGCCGAATTTTCTGGTTTCAAGATGACCCGTGATCCCTGGGCAAAGAAGCGCTTGACCGTCGCTTCGCCGCTGGGTAGACCGGCCACGACGATTTCGCCGTTCTCGGCGCTGGACTGGCGACTGACCACGACGAAGTCACCCGAGAGGATTCCGGCGTCGATCATGGAGTCACCCCGTACGCGCAAGACGAAACTCTCGCCACGCCCCGCGAACTGGCTGGGGATGGCCATTAGCTCGTGCGTCTGCTCTTCGGCGAGCACACCGGTGCCGGCGGCGACGTCACCGACGAAGGGGAGCGTGCGTACGCGGTGGTCGACGCTCGCGGCGTCGACGTCGAGCCGCACCGACAGCGTTCGGGGTTGTTGGGGATTCTTCGAGATGTAGCCGGCGTCGCGCAAGACGGAGATGTGGTTCGCGACCGTGGCCGGAGACTTCAAGCCAACGTGGTCGCCGATCTCACGAATCGTTGGTGGAAAGTTACGTTCGCGCTGACACGCCACAATGAATTCGAGTATCTGTCGACGCATGGGGGTGAGGACCTCGGCCACGGTATTCCTTTCCTCAACGAACAGCTGTTCGTATCGTAGCCGCCGGACGACTCCAGGGCAAACATCTGTTCGCCTTATGCCGAATGGTTTTCTCGGGTTGAAAGAGTGGCTGCGAGGTTTACTATGACGCCTACTGCTACTGTGCGACATGGCCAAAGTGGCCTGGACAGTTTCCGCTCAGGTTTCCAATCGGTGTCGAATGGGTGACGTCGATGGGGCATTGGGGGGAAGTGAATTGACACAGTTGAGGAGGACGAGCTGATGAAGCCTCGTTTGAACAAGACGGTGGCGGCGGTCGCGTCGAGTGCCCTGCTGTTGATGGCGGTGCCGGCAATCGGCATCGCGTCAACGTCGGGGGCTGCGGCGAAGCCGACCTACGTCATCGGTTATCAGGGACCATTGTCTGGTGGCAACCAGCAGCTCGGCTTGAACATGGTGTTCGCCGTCCAGTTGGCCATTAATCAGGCCAACGCGAGCCACAAGCTGCCGTTCATCTTGAAGCTGGCAACGTACGACGACCAGGGAGACCCGACGATTGCGCCAACCCAAGCGCAAGCGGCGATCGCCAACAAGCAGCTGATCGCGGTGGTCGGGCCGGCCTTCTCGGGTGCCACGGCAGCCTCGGAGCCCTTCTATCACAAGGCCCAGGTTGCGACGGTTAGCCCGTCGGCGACGAACCCGACGCTGGCTACCAAGGGATGGAATAACTTCTTCCGCGTAGTCGCTGACGACAATGTTCAGGGTCCCGCTGACGCGAACTACCTCGTCAAGAAGTTGGGTGTCAAGTCGCTGTACGTCGTCAACGACGGCACGGCGTATGGCTCGGGTGTCGCTGGTGCGGTGGCGACCCAGGCGACCAAGGATGGCGCGACGGTAACGCCCGCCACGGTGCCCGGCACGTCGCAGTGCCAGAACGGGTCGGCCTCGTCGTCTGAGTATCAGGCTGCGGCTACCCAGGTCGTCGCGAGTGGTGCCAAGGGGATGTTCTACGGCGGTTACTACTGCGACCTCGGTCTCTTCCTCGGGGCGTTGCAGAGTGCCGGCTACACCGGCAAGATCATGTCCGACGATGGCTCGTTGTCACCGGCCCTGATTCAGGGGACGACCCCCGCGTCGGCCGCCAACGGGGTTTACCTGACGTGCGCGTGCTCGAGTTCGACGGACCAGTCGTTCAACCGCCAGTACCAGGCGCTCGCCCACTTCAGTGCGGCCAACGCGACGTACGCGCCTGAGTCCTACGACGCCACCAACGTGATCATCAAGGCGATGACCTCGCTCAAGAAGATCACCCGTGCGGCCGTCGTCAAGGCGCTGCGCACCATCGTCATGAAGGGCATCACCAAGGTGATCCGATTCCAGAAGAACGGCAACATCGCCGGTTCTGCGATCTACGTCAACCAGGTGAAGAACGGCAAGATCGTTCAATTGGGCCTGGAGTAACGACACCACCGCAATATCGCAAGGACCGGGGGCGTTTCGCCCCCGGTCCTTGCGATGTGGGTACACTCGTCGGCGACGATTAAAGGGGAACTGTTGGGAGCGTTTGGTCACTACCTCTCCGGTCACTTCGCTACCTTTCGGCTGGAATTCTGGGCGCTCTTCATCGGCGGTCTCGCGAACGGCTTCCTCTACGGCATGGTCGCGATCGGCTACACCTTGGTCTACGGCGTACTTCGGTTGATCAACTTCGCGCACTCCGAGATCTTCATGTCCGGTGGCTTTGCGGGTTACTTCCTCATGAAGGCGTTGATCGGCAATACCGTTCCCAGTGGCGTGGCGACGATCGGCTTGATCACACTCGGGATCGTGGTGAGCGGCACGGTCGGCGCGGTCGTTGCCACGGGGGTGGAACGCGTGGCGTATCGGCCATTACGTCGCCGGCGCGCTCCGGCACTGGCGTATTTGATCAGTGCCATCGGTGCGTCGTACTTCCTCTACAACATGGCGGGCAAGGAATTCGGTCGATACTCGACGTCCATGCCCCAGCCGTACACCAATCACGCCGTGTTCCACGTCTTCGGCGCGCCGGTGCTGATGTACGACATCATCATTTTTGTCGCCGGGATCATCATGTTGTTCGCGCTGGACCGCGTCGTGGCAACGACGAAGCTCGGTCGCAGTATCCGAGCGGTCGCCCAGGACGCCGAGACCGCATCGCTCATGGGGGTCAACATTGACCGCACCATCGCCCTGACGTTCATTGTCGGCGGCGCCCTGGGCGGTGCCGCGGGCTTTCTCTTCGGGATGGGGACGGGTGTCGTGTACACCATGGGCTTCACCCCAGCGCTCAAGGCCTTCACCGCCGCGGTGCTCGGCGGTATCGGCAACTTGCGTGGCGCGATGCTCGGGGGCCTGTTGCTCGGCATCGTGGAGAGTCTCTCAGTCGTATTCGTGCAAGCCGCGTACATCGACGTCGTCGCGTTCGGCATCCTGGTGGCCGTCCTGCTCTTTCGCCCGACAGGCATCTTGGGTGAGCGTTTGGGGAGGGCTGCGTAGTGAAGACCTTCTTGCGCGGTCCGCACGGGCGTCGACTCTTCAGCATGCTCGCGGCCGTCGCCGTGCTCGAACTGATGACCGGGCCGCCGGGGAACACGCTGACGCCCATGGCCGGTATCGATGGATCGTTCGCGGAGCCATCACCCTTCTTCGGCCTGTTCCAAACG
>JAKBCT010000006.1:0-1652 GCA_021807655.1 Actinomycetes bacterium
GTAGACGAGCTCGGCCCGCGGTTACACCCCGTCGCGGCCGACGGCCTCTACCGAACCCACGGCGTGTCCAGCGACGTTGAGCGATTCCACGGTTTCGTCCGTGACGCTCGACGGTGTCAGGACGCCACCGCCGTGCCGCTGCTGGTGTCGGCGTTACAACTGGTTGGCGGTGAGCCACTCGTTGGCGTTCGACACGGCTTCGAGTGGTTCACCGTTGAGGGCCACCTGAGTCGCCTGCAGCGTGACGGCGAATGGGCCGCGCTCGCCCTGCACGACTTCTGCCTCGACGCCGGTGACGTTGAGCGCGCCTATTGGGCGGTCGAGCGGGGCCGGCGCCTCGACCCCTACAGCGACGCCCTGCTCGACGCGTTAGCCCACGTGCCGCGCCTACGCCAGTTTCGCCGCGATCGAGCCAGCGCTCCGTAAGACCAACCCGTCCGCGCCGGCGGCGCTGTAGCGGTGCGCTGGACGCTCGCGCGCCTCGGCGATCAGGTCCGCCAAGAGTTGACCGAACGCCAGCGGCGGATCGACGAAGAGGTGCTTGGCCAACGAACCGGGGATCGTGTTGATCTCGTTGAGATACAACTCGTCGTCGTTGGCCAGGAAATCAATTCGCGCAACGCCGCGGACCGACGCGACGTCGGCGACGGCGCGCGCGACGTCGACGATGCGCTCGGCCACAGACGGCGCCAACGTGGCGGGAATCTCCCGAGGAGCCGACACCATCCCCTCGCCACCGACGTACTTGTCGCGATAGTCCAGTATCTCCGCGCCGCTCGCGCGGCGAATGGGGCGCTCGATGGCCGACAGGTGCAACGTCGGATACGTGCGAATGGCGACCTGGAGATCAACCAAATCGGAGCGGAATGGTTCGCTGACGCAGCCCCGAGCGAAGTGAACGTTGGTGCGCAGCCGCGCTCGCGCAGTCTCGAGGTCCCCCACGACGTCGATGCCGATCGATGAGCCGCCGTAGCGGGGCTTCAAGATGTACGGGCCAGCGAACGCCAGGGTGCTGGTCGTTTCGGTCACCAGTGCCCGGGGCAACGTCGGCAGGCCGGCGGCCGCGACGACCGCGCCGAAGCTCCACTTGTCCATCCCCAGCGCCGCACCGGCCACGGTCGGTCCGGTGTAGGCGATTCCCGCGAGGTCGAGGGCCGCTTGCAGCGTGCCGTCTTCGCCCGGACCGCCGTGGGTGGCGAGAACCACGACGTCGAGATCCATTCGTCGATCGCGTCCTAGTCGCCCCCCCGAGGCGAAAAATCCCCCGTCGTCGCCCGTACGCAACGTGAGCGCACTGGACCCCTTCGGGAGTCCGTCGAGGAAGTCCTCGGCCTCAACGTCTGGCGCAACGTTCCAGAAGTCTCCCGTCTTGCTCCAGTAGATGCCGAGCGCGTCGAACTCGGTACGGCGCAACTCTCGCAACGCTTGCAGCCCCGTCAGAATCGACACGTCGTGCTCGGGCGACGGCCCGCCATAGATCACGCCACTGGTCACCACTCACCTCGCTCGTCGACCGACTATCAAGGGTAGTGGTCGGGCAGGTCGTTCAGATACAACACGGCGTCGTCGGCGCCCAACGAGGTGCGAACCCACGCCACGGCATCGTTGCGCGTGTCAAAACGTCGAGGTGGCGTGCCGTAGCCCGAGGCCAA
>JAKBCT010000006.1:1752-32865 GCA_021807655.1 Actinomycetes bacterium
GGACACCACCCACACAGTTCGCGAATCTCACCCGGTCCGTAGGTGCCCATCTCGGCGATAAACACCCGTGTACCGTCGCTCAGGTTCTCGTTGATCGCCCTGGAGAGTCCCGCTCGATTATTGAAGCTGCGCGGCGACGCCACCGCCGCGTCGCCGACTAGCAACGCCAGGTGGTTCTTGGTTGAGGTTTTGCCGAATGAACCGGTAATGGCGACCACGATCGGCTTGACTATCGCCAAGCGCGCCGCGGCGCGGTCCACGAAGACCTGCGCTCGGCGACGCTCGTAGGGGGCGAGCGCCCGCACCGTGAGATCCAACATGACCGGCACGGCCCACAGGACGACGACCGCTCCGAACCACGGCCGCGCCGTGAAGGCCCCCGACACCGCGACCAGCAAGGCGATGAATGACGCGACCACTGCGATGGTCACGGATCGCCGCGTCCACCGCAGTGGGCTGGTGCGTCCGCGCAGCTTGAGTCCCGTTGGGCAGAGCAGACCGTAGAGCGCCGAGTCAATGACCAGCAGGACGTCGCTACGCAGTACGAGACCGACGAACAAGACGACCAGTAGGACGTGGCTCAGCGTTAGCGGTCGGCGCAAATTTCGCCGCAGTGGCGTCGACGCCGAGCCGACCTGGGGTGACGTCCATCGTCCGAGGAACCGCGGCAATGACGACGGCTCGTAGTGCTCGCGCTGGAGCACCCGGAGCCAACGAACGAGTTGGGCGACGTAACCGCCACCGAGGGCCAGTGCGGCTAGGGTCGCCAGCGCGACCGTCACGACAGAAACTCCACGACCGCGGCGACGAGTGACTCGGGATCCTCGAGGGGCACCAGATGTCCAACACCGCCAAGTACGCGAACGCGTGCTCGCGGCGCTGACGATGGCGGAACCAGTTCGTCGGCGAGCCGCGCAACGGCCACGGGGGCTTCGCCGTCGAGTTCGCCCCACACGAAGGTCACGGGGATTCGAAGTCGTCGAAGTTCGTCTTCGTACCCCTCGGCCACCGTTGCGACGAGCACGTCTCGGATGATGCCGCTCGACGCTCGATAGTCGCTCGAACCATAGCGCCGCTTCGCGGCCTCCAGGCGTTCGTCGGATACCCAACCGCGACGGTGCAGCGACCGCAACGCACGATAGCGCCACGGCGGCCGGGTCGGCGCCTGCGTGCGCAACAGTGGTGCCCCGCATAACACGACCGCTCGCAGATGCTCGGCGTGCTGTGCCGCGATCACCGTGGCGATCCGACCGCCGAAGGAGTGACCGACCAACACGACCGGTGAGGCCAGTTCCGCGAGTACCGGCGCGACCAGCGTCGCGTAGTACCGCGCGCCACCGGCGACCGATGGGGGTGGTGAGGAACCGAACCCCGGCAGGTCCAGCGCAACTGACGACCAGCCTCGCGCGGCCAACCGTTGCTGGACCACAGCAAAGTCGCGACCGCGGCGCGCCCAGCCGTGCAGGAACACGACGTCGATCGGCCCAGGGCCCACGACCTCGCCGAACATGGTTCCGTTGGCGAAAGTCTGCAGCACCTGTTCAGGTTACCGAGCGCCGGTGTCGCACTGGCAACCCGAACGGTAGCGTCGTGCCGTGAGCGACGTCAGCGAGTTCTCCGACGACTTCTTAATCGGACTCACGCCCGAACAGCGTGACGCCGTAACGTCGCCCGCGCGTCGGCTGCTCGTTCGAGCCACCGCCGGATCGGGCAAGACCCACGTCCTCACGCTGCGGATCCAGCGTCGCGTTGCGCGCGGCGACTACCGACCCGATGATGTCCTCGCCATGACCTTCACGCGAAAGGCGGGTGAGGAGCTACGCCGCCGGCTCGGGGCCGCGGGCATTCGCGACGTGCGCGCCGGGACGTTCCACCGTGCCGCGCTGACCATCGTGAACCAATATCGCCGCGATCACGGTCGCTCACCCGTCGTGCTCGAGACCAATCGCCGTCGGCTCGTCACGACGCTCGCCGGTCAGCTCACCGACGCGGGCGTCGTTCGCCTCGACGACTGGCAGGTTCCTCGACTGGAACTCGAGATCGGCTGGGCCCTCAGTCAGGGATTCACCGGCGCCGCCTACGTCAAACAGGCCCGCCGCCACCACCGCGAGGCCCCGCTGTCGCTCGCGCAGTTCGCCGACGTGCTCGATCGGTACGTCGGTCTCTGTCACAGTCGCGGCGTCTTGGACTTTGACTTGCTGCTCAGCGAGGCAATCACGTTGCTGCGCGACGAGCCGGACGTGCGGGCTGCCTTCCGCTACCGAACACCGTCGTTGTACGTCGACGAGGCCCAGGACATGAACCCCCTGCAGTTCATGCTGTTGCGCGAGATGGCGGGCGACGACCCCGACTTGTTTTGCGTGGGTGACCCCAATCAGTCGATCTACGGTTTCAACGGTGCGAGCCCCCAACTGCTGGGCGAGTTGCTGCGCACCTGGCCCGATACCCAGACCCTCGACCTCACGCGCAATCATCGCTCGACGGCGAACATCATCGCCGTCGCCAACACGCTGCTCGAAGAAGGGGCTCGCGGCATCGAACCCGCGCGCGATGACGGCCCCGTGCCAATCGTTCGGGCCTACAACACTGACGAGCAGGAGGCTCACCACGTCGCCACCTGGCTGACCGCCAACCACCGGCCGGGCACACCCTGGCGGGCGATGGCGGTGCTCGCGAGGACCAACGCCCAGCTCGAGACCGTCGCGGCGGCCCTCGAGGTGGCAGCGATTCCGGTGGAACGTCGGGGCCCCGATCACTCACCGGCGTCGGACCTCTTCAGCGCAGCCGAACCGGGTCGACGGGTCGATTCAGACGCCGTTGACGCAGTCGCGCTGTCGACGATCCATCGCGCCAAGGGACTCGAGTTCGAGCACGTGGTGGTCGTTGGCTGGGCCGAGGGGCTGCTGCCGCACTTCAACGCCACGACGCCGGCGCAGCTCGCCGAAGAACAACGGCTGGCCTACGTCGCCCTGAGCCGCGCCGAGCAGTCACTGCTACTCACGTGGAGCCGGGGGCGCAATGATCCGCGCTACCCCGATCGCGCGCCGTCGCGTTATCTCGCGTCGATCGAGCGCACGATTCGTACCATCACCGAACGCAACGCCCCCCTCACCGGTGAGGCGAGGCGAGCGCGCTTGGCGGCTATCCGACGTGAGTTGACCCCGATCGACGACGAGGTAGCGTGGCCCGATGGAGGTCGTACCGAGGGTTCGTGAGGCATTGACCACACTGCTCGGCGCCGAGGGCGTCACGTTCAGCCCGCACCACCACCCCGACGATTTGCACGACGAGACGTTGCATCGCGAACGCGTCGAGCCACTCGCGGTGACCTTTCCGCGCTCCACCAGTGACGTCGTGGGCATCGTCCACGTCGCGCGCGCCAACGGACTCCCGATCACCCCACGCGGATCGGGCACGGGGCTGTCCGGTGGCGCAACGCCCGTCGCTGGCGGCATCGTCATCAGTTTTGCCCGCATGAATCACGTTCTCGCCATCAACGCCAACGACCACGTGGCGGTCGTGGAGCCCGGGGTCTCGCTTCGAGAACTCGACGAGGCTCTCGTGCCCCACGGCCTGCGCTACCCCGTCTACCCCGGCGAGCTGTCCGGATCGCTCGGCGGCAACGTGGCCACCAACGCCGGTGGTATGCGGGCAGTTCGTCACGGCGTCACGCGCCACCACGTGATCGGGCTCGAGCTCGTGCTCGTCGACGGCACCACGCTGCGTACCGGTGGGCCGGTGGTCAAGTCCTCGTCGGGCTACGACCTTACCCAACTGATGGTGGGCAGCGAAGGAACCCTCGCGCTCGTGACCGAGGTGACACTGCGACTGTCGCCGCGCTTCGAACACGCGGTCACCGTGCTGGTCCCGTTCGCCCGGCTCGACGACCTCATGAGCGTGGTGCCGCGCGTCGTGGCGTCGGGTCTGGAACCTTCGATTCTCGAATACATCGACCTGCTCACGATGTCGGCGATCACCCGGGCCGCCGATTTGGAGCTCGGCGTCGCCGACGACGTGGGGGCCCGAACGTCCGCCTACCTGGTGATCGTGCTCGAAACGCGTACCCGCGAGCAATTGGATTCAGACGTGACCGCGCTGGCCGAACTGGTCGACGACGCCGGTGCGCTGGACGTCTACGTCTTGCCCGAGTCGGCCGCCGTGCGGCTCATCGAGGCGCGCGAACGGGCCTTCTGGGTTGCCAAGGCCGCCGGGGCCAACGAGATCCTCGACGTCGTGGTGCCGCGATCTCGAGTCCCCGCCTTCTTGGACGAGGCGGCGCGCCTCGGTAGCGTCCACGGCGCCATCGTCACGGGCTGCGGTCACGTGGGCGACGGGAACGTGCACCTGTCGATCTTTCTCGACGACGACGACCGCCGCGCGGCGCTGCTGCACGCCATCTTCGCGGCCGGCCTCGCCCTGCACGGCCAGATCTCGGGTGAGCACGGCATCGGACGCGACAAACAGGGTCCCTACCTTGCGCTGACCGACCCCGTACTCATCGAGGTACAACGACGCCTCAAAGCCGTCTTCGATCCCGACGGGCGCCTGAACCCTTACCGGCACCTTGACGATCGGCCGCGGCCGTGAACGGCGCGCACGCGCTGCTCGGCACGCTGCGCATCAACGAGGTCACCGTGGTCTTCGCCAATCCCGGTACGTCCGAGATGCATTTCGTGGCCGCGCTGGATGACGTGACCGACGTTCGTGGCGTGCTGTGCCTCTTCGAGGGCGTCGCCACCGGTGCGGCCGACGGCTACGCGCGGGTCACTGGCCGACCCGCCGCCACCCTCTTGCACCTCGGTCCGGGACTCGCCAATGGCTGGGCCAACCTCCACAACGCCCGACGCGCTCGCGTGCCACTGCTCAACGTCGTCGGCGACCACGCCACGTACCACGCGCAGTACGACGCGCCACTGCAGAGCGATATGGCGGCCGTCGCGGGCGCCCTCAACGGGACTTTTGCTCGCCCGACTCATCCCGACGACGTGCCCGCGGCAGCCGCGGGCGCGATCGCCGCGGCGTTCGGACCGCCGGCGCGGGTGTCGACGCTTGCGCTACCGGCGGACGTCTCCTGGGGCGAGCTGACCCAGCCCGTCGCGACGTGGCCGAGGGCGAACATCACTCGCCCCTACGCGGTCAACGCGGACCTTGTTGACTACGCCGCGCAACGCTTGCGCACGACGCGGACCGCCCTCTTTCTCGGCGGCGGCGCTACGGGGGCCGCCCAGCTGGCACTCGCCCAGCGGGTTGGCGCCTCGGCCAACGCCCGAGTGATCGTCGAGACGTTTCCCGTCGCGATGGACCGGGGTCGCGGCGTCGTTCACCCCGAGCGGCTCATCTATCTCAGTGAGTTCGCGGCGTCACAACTGGAGGACCTCGAGACCTTGATCCTGGTTGGCGCGAGCGAACCGGTGAGCTTCTTCGCTTACCCGAACCTACCGAGTCGACTGGTCGCCAGTGGGTGTGAGATTGTTGAGCTCGCACCGCCCGGCGTCGACACCGGCGACGCACTGCGCGCCCTCGTCGAGTGCTTGGGATCACCGCCGTCGGTCCTGGCCGATCGCGGCGTGCCAATCGCGCCGACCGGCGAACTCACCGCGGCCTCGTTCGCCGATGCCGTGGCGGCAACGTTGCCCGAGGGGGCAATCATCGCCGATGAGTCCAACACCAGTGGCCTTCACCTCTACGCGGCGACGGCGCTGGCCGCCCCGCACCGCCTACTCACCCTGACCGGCGGCGCGATCGGATTCGGCCTGCCGGTCGCGGTCGGGGCCGCCATTGGCTCCAGCAGCCGTGTCCTCGCCCTCGAATCCGACGGATCGCTGCTTTACACCGTGCAGGCCCTGTGGACGATGGCGCGCGAAGCACTGGACGTCACGGTCGTCATCTTGGCTAATCGCCGATACGCGATCCTTGACTTCGAGCGTCGTCGGGTGGGCGCGAGCCCCGCTGGTGCGTCGAGCCAACGCCTCATCGACCTCGACGACCCCGACATTGACTTCGTGAGCGTCGCGCGGGGTTTCGGCGTGCCCGCCGTTCGCGCCACTACCGCTGACGAACTGGTGGAGGCTCTGCGACATTCGTACCGCACCGCTGGTCCCTTCGTCATAGAAGTCCCGCTGCCCAGCGTCATCTAGCCAGCTTCACTCGAAGCAAGTGTGCGGATCCCGCTAGTCAACCTCGCGAAATTCGCCGATCACGGGGGCGTGGTCCGACGGCTTCTCGCCCTTTCGAGCGTCCCGATCGACGTAACTCGCCGTAGCGCGCCGACGAAGTGACTCGTCGACCAGCAGCAGATCGATTCGTAGCCCGTGGTTGCGGTGGAAGGCGCCACCGCGATAGTCCCACCAGGAAAACCATTGCTCGTGCGGATGCAGCGACCGCGTCAGGTCCACGAGCCCAGTCGATTCAATGGCTTCCAGGGCGGCCCGCTCGGGCGCGCTGACGTGCGTCGCACCCACCAGGGCCGCGGGATCCCAGCAGTCGAGGTCCGACGGAGCCACATTGAAGTCGCCACCAACCAGGAACGGGAGCAGCGGATCTCGGGCCGCGGCCAGGTTGCGCAACCGATCCAGCCACGCCAATTTGTACTGATAGTGCGGGTCGTCCAACGCGCGTCCGTTGGGCACGTAACACGAGTACACGCGCAGTCCCGCGCAGGTGGCGCCGAGCACCCGAGCTTCGGGATCGCCATCGCCGAATCCTCGCTGCACGTCCGCGATGCCAACCGCCGACAGCACCGCGACGCCGTTCCACTGGCCCTGTCCGTAGTGAACCGACTCGTACCCGAGTTCGCTGAAGGCCGACGCCGGGAACCGATCGTCGGTCGATTTGGTCTCCTGGAGTAGCACGACGTCCGGTCGCGACGCACTCAACCACTCCGTCACGCGCCCGAGGCGGGCGGCCACCGAATTGACGTTCCACGTGGCAACCTTCACGCCACGTCGACCATCACGAACAAGAGGTCGGCCTCGGCAGCGACCTCGCCGGCCACCCTAGCCACGCCGTGACCCTTGCCAGCGCGCGCCGACAGTCGGGTCATTTCACATTCGAGGTCGACCGTATCGCCCGGCACTACCTGTCGTCGGAAGCGCGCGTGCTCCACGCCACCGAACAGCGGGAGGCGTCCGGCGTATCGCTGATCAGCGAGCACCGCGACGCCACCGCACTGGGCCAGCGACTCGAGGAGCAAGACGCCCGGGGTGGTCGGGCGACCCGGAAAGTGACCGCTGAAGAACCACTCGTCGCCGCGAAGCGACCACGTCGCCGATGCCCGCACACCCGGAACGATCTCGACCATCCGGTCGAGCAGGAGGAACGGCGCGCGATGGGGCAGCCAATCGCTCGGCACCATCGACCGGTCACTCATAGCAGCGCCAATTCCGCAATGCGTCGTTCCGCGTCAACCGTCACGAGTCGGAACGTTCGCCGGTCGCCGCGCTTGAGCACGTCGCGCGCCCGCGCTGGCGCAGGGTCTCCGAGCAACGTTGTTGGCGCGTAGCACTGCACGGTCTCGCCCTTGAACGACACCGAGATCACCGCGCCGTGGGACGTAAAGGTCGTCACCTCGCCTTCGAACCGGGCGCCGATGCGGAACGCGGAACGGAACTTGGCGAAGGTCGCCTCCGGATTCACGGGTTGGCGGCCGCGCCGCAGCGCCACCACCGGTGGCGGCGCGGGCACGGGTGGAGTTGGGGGTTCGGCGGGGGCGCTCGCTGCTCGGCGCGGGGACCGCGTGGTCTTCTTGGTTTCGGAGCTCTCGCGCGAGGTCGTTCGGCGCGTGGTGCGCGGTCGTTCGGCGTCGCCGAGCGCGCCCACGTCCGGCGATGGTGGCGCACCGACCCTCTTAGCCGCTGGCGTCGTGGTTCGCGCAGTGCGCTTGGTCGCCGCCGTCGGTGGTGAGGTCGATTCCGGTGCGTTCACGGCAGTGCGTTTGGGCGACCGGGCTTCTTTCACGGCCGCCTTCTTCACCGGCGCCGCCTTGGCCGACGCGGACGACTTCTTCGCCGGCGTGATGGTGGTACCAATGGCCGGTGCCGCACCGTCGGGCAGCAAGACGGCGAGCTTCTTCGCCGTTCGCACGCTCTTGGCACCGCGCACCGGCAGCCGTGGCGTGAAGACCCATCCAACCCCGGGGACCGGCTTGCCACCAATGAGTCGGCCCTCGTCAAAGAGCCAGGGGTACACCGTATGGAATTCTTGGAAGGAGTCGTTGCTGAGGACCACGCCGCTGATCCGGTCGGCGATCTTCAAGATGAAGGCGTCACCGCGACCGATTGCCCCGGCGGGGGGCGTCACGATCGTCCCGTCCAGCTCACGTTCCCTGAACCGAGCTCGCTCGCCGACCGCCACGCGATGACCGAAACTGGCGTCGACCACCACGATGACCTCGGCGCGGGGGTTCTCCTCGCCAAAGGCCTTGAGCGCGTCGTCCAACTGGCTGAGGCTCGGATCCGAACGCCCTTCGGTCGCGAGATTCGACCCGTCAACCACCACGCGCAGGCGGGGTCGGGCGCTCACCCGATCGCTCGAGTCATCAGATCGACCTGTTCAGCCGCGTGGATGAGCGAGCTGCCCGTGGCCGGACTGGCCGACTCGGCCCGGGCCACGTGGCGCACGGCAACGTCGCGCAGCCAGCGGTGGACCTGGTGATGCACGAAGGGCCACGGACCCATATTCTCTGGTTCCTCCTGGAGCCACACGACCTCGCTGGCGTGCGGATAGGACGCGAGGACGGCATCGATGCTGTCGTGGGGCCACGGGTACAGCTGCTCGACGCGCACCACCGCGACGTTCGTCGCACCGATCTGGGTACGGCGGGCGAGCGCCTCGTGGGCCACCTTGCCCGAGCAGAAGACGACGCGGGTCACGAGATCACGATCAGCGCTGGGGTCGTCGAGGACGACTCGAAACGAGCCGTGCTCGAAGTCGCTGAGCGGCGATCGGGTCTGGGCGGCTCGCAACATTGACTTCGGCGTGAAGACGACGAGCGGCGAGATCGTCTCGCGAACCACCTGGCTGCGCAGCAGGTGAAAGTACTGCGCGGCGCTCGACGGCTGGGCCACGCGCAGGTTGTTGCGCGCGCACAGCGACAAGAAGCGTTCGATGCGGCCACTCGAGTGCTCGGGACCCTGACCTTCGTAGCCGTGGGGTAACAGCATGACGAGGCTCGCGCGTTGACCCCATTTGTCTTCCGCGGCCACCAGGAAATTGTCAATGATGATCTCCGCGCCGTTGACGAAGTCGCCGAATTGCGCCTCCCACGCCACGAGTGACCGATTTGACTCGACCGAATAGCCGTACTCGAAACCCAACGCCGCGTACTCGCTCAAGAAGGAGTCGCGCACGGTGAAGAACCCGGGTGCGTCAAGGTTCGACAGCGGCACGTATTCGGTGCCGTTTTCGAAGTCGACGAGCGCGGCGTGACGATGCGAGAACGTCCCGCGTCTCGAATCTTGACCGATGAGACGAACGTTCGTGCCGTCGTGGACCAGCGAGCCGATCGCCAACGCCTCACCGAGCGCCCAGTCAACCTCACCCGAATCGAGCAGCGCCCGCCGCTGGACGAACTGGCGTTCGAGTTTCGGGTGAACCGTGAAACCCGGGGGCGCCGTCATCGTCGCCGCGGCGATGCTCACCAAGCGCTCGAGCGCCACGCCGGTTTCCGGTGCCGGGGCGTCAGCGGCGACGTCGGCCATCGGCACGCCGTGCAGTTCGGGGACCGGAACCGTTCGCACCTCGTCGAGGACGCCCTGGAGGCGAGCGTTGAATTCGTCGAGCGCGGTCTCGGCCTCGGCCAACGAGATGTCACCTCGACGAACCAGGGTCTCGGTGTAGATCTTGCGTACCGAACGCATCTGGTCGATGATCTTGTACATCTGAGGTTGGGTGTAGCTCGGATCGTCGCCTTCGTTGTGGCCGTGACGCCGATAACAGACGATATCGATGACCACGTCGCGTTGAAAGGTCTGTCGATAGTCGAAGGCCAACCGTGCCGCGCGGGCGCAGGCCTCCGGATCGTCCCCGTTGACGTGGAAAATTGGCGCCTGGATCATCTTGGCAACGTCCGTTGGGTAGACACTGGAGCGAGCAGACTCCGGCGCCGTCGTGAAGCCCACCTGATTGTTGATGACGATGTGAATCGAGCCACCCACGTGATAACCCGAGAGCTGTGAGAGATTGAGCGTCTCGGCGACCACGCCCTGACCGGCGAACGCCGCGTCGCCGTGAATCAGAATGGGGAGATACGGGTAGCGCTCGACCGCCGCGTTCGGCGCCGTACCATCGCCAGGGCGCACGACCCGATCCTGTTTCGCACGCACGACACCCTCGACGACGGGACTCACCGCCTCCAGGTGGGACGGATTGGACGCCATCGACACGTCGATCCTTGACCCGCGGTGGCTGGTGTAGGACCCCGACGCACCCTTGTGATATTTGACGTCGCCGCTGCCCTGCACGCTCTCGGGGTCGAGGTTCCCCTCAAACTCCGAGAAGATATCGCTGTACGACTTTCCCACGACGTTGGCCAAGACATTGAGACGACCTCGGTGAGCCATGCCAATGACTGCTTCGCGCACGTCCTCGTCGGCGGCGGCGTCGAGAATCGCTCGCAACGCGACGATGGTGGATTCGGCACCTTCGAGGCCGAAACGCTTTTGACCAACGTAACGAGAGTGCAGAAATCGCTCGAAGACCTCCGCTTCATTCAGTGCCGCCAGGATGCGTCGCTGGTCCTCTAACGACGTCGATACCGCGACGCCTTCCACGCGAGCCTGGATCCAGCGCTTCTGCGCGGGGTCCATGATGTGGCCGTACTCAATGCCGACCGTGCGACAGTACGCCTCACGAAGAATGGCGAGAATTTCCTCGAGGGTTGCCTCGTCGCGGCCGGCGAGTCCGCCGGTGATGAAGCGCCGGGGCAGGTCCCAGATGGTCAGGCCGTACGACGAGGGCTCAAGTTCGGCGTGCACCGGTGGCGCCTCGCTGTGCAGCGGATCCAGGTGGGCGTACAAGTGTCCGCGCACGCGGAACATGTTGATCAGCTCCTGGACGCGAATCTGCTTGAGGATCCGCTCCCCGTCGTCGTCGCCCAGGGCCGCATTACGATCCTTCGACCACCGCGCCGGTTCGTACGGGATGCCGAGGGAACTGAAGACGTCATCGTAGAACTCGTGGCCACCCGTGAGGCACTCGGCCACGTACTTCAAGAACAGACCCGACTCGGCGCCTTGAATGATTCGGTGGTCGTAGGTCGACGTCATCGTCATTACTTTGCCAACGCCCAATTGCGCCAAGATGCGCTCGTCGGCGGCCTCGAATCCAGCGGGCCACATCAGGGCCCCGACCCCGATAATGGCCCCTTGGCCCGCCATCAAGCGCGGCACCGACTGCACCGTACCGAGCGTGCCGGGGTTGGTGAGTGACACCGACGCGCCCACGAAGTCGTCGGCGCCCACCGCACCCGCGTGAACTTTTCGTACGAGGTCCTCGTAGGCCAAGAGGAAATCTCGGAAGGCCATGGCGTCAGCGTCACGAATCACCGGCACCATCAGATTTCGCGAACCGTCACTCTTCTCAACGTCGACGGCTAAACCGAGCCCCACGCGCTCGTGTCGCACGACGCCGGGCGTGCCCTTCTGGTCTACGGCATCGACGAAGGTAGCGTTCATCGCGGGTACGGCGCGCAACCCCTTCACGATGGCGAAGGCGATGAGGTGCGTGAACGAAACCTTCGCCCCGCTGGAGCGACGCAGCGCGTCATTGAGCGCCGCCCGATTGATCTCGAGCAAGCGGGCCGAAACCGTTCGCACGCTGGTCGCGGTGGGAATGGCGAGGCTGGCGGTCATATTGGTAACGATTCGCGCCGCCGAGCCACGCAGCGGTGACGCGGCCTCGGTGACCACCGCCGTGGCCACGGGCGGTGGCGGCGTCGACGTGGCGACAACGGGAACCGCCGAACGCTGATAGTCCACGAAGAATTCGCGCCAACTCGCCGACACGGACTCCGGGTCGCTCAGGTAGTGCTCGTACATGTCATCGACGAGCCACGCGTTGGGTCCAAAAGATCCCTTGAGCGGCCCCGAAGTACCAGAGGGTGTCGTCGTCACCACACCAGCCTAACGGGACCAGAAATTCTGTTTCGGATGAGATGGGCTCGCCGCTGCGCGACGGCCGAGTCGACATCACCGCCGCACGGGCGCCAGTAGATTGCCCTCATGGTCCCCTCGTCCTCAGCACCGCCGAACGGCTTGCGCAGCGTGGGATCACCCGTCACCGGTCTCGCGGTGTTCGAACGCCGGGTGCCAGAACCACGCGCCACCATCGTCTGCGTCCACGGGGGGCTCGATCGGGCGGGATCCTTCGCTCGCCTCGCCCGTCGCCTCGAGCACTTTGACATCGTTGCCTACGACCGCCGTGGCTACCAGGGCTCGAGACAGTTGGGGCCATCGAACTTTGGCCAACACGTCGAGGATCTGGTCGCGCTGGCGCGTCGGGAGTCAAGTCCGGTCATGGTGTTCGGTCATAGCTTCGGTGGCCTGGTGGCGCTCGGGGCCGCTAGGGCCGATCCCGACCACGTGTGCCAGCTCGTCGTGTACGAAGCGCCCCTTAACTGGGTTCTCGAACGCGATGGCGTACCGCCGTCAATCGGCGTCGACCCGGCGAAGGAAGCCGAGCTCTTTTTCAAGCGCATGGTGTCCCCGGCGGTATGGGAGCGGCTCAGTCCCGCCGAGCGAGAATCGCGCCGTCTCGACGGTCCGGCCCTCGTCGCCGACCTCGCGATCGTGCGCAGCGAGATACCCTTCGACGTGGCCAGCATCCGCGTGCCGACGCTCTACGCCTACGGCGAGTGGGAACGCACACCGTACTACCGATCGCTCACCGAACGCCTTAGTGCGTTGAATCCACTGATCGAGGGCGTTGCGCTCGCCGCGGCACGCCACGGCGCTCACTTAAGCCATCCCGATCTCGTGAGCGAGTTGCTGGGTCAAGCGTGGGGGTCTCGGTGCGCGTCGGCCTGACCGGTTCGTCGGGACTCATCGGTCGAGCGGTGGCCAACGCGCTGCGCGAGCGTGGCGACGGCGTGGTGCGCTTCATACGTCCCACCACTGGCGCGTCATCGGGTGAGACGGTGCGCTGGGACCCCGCCAACGGACGACTCGACGAAGCCGACCTCCACCGCGTCGGCGGCCTGGACGCCGTGATCAACCTCGCCGGCGCCGGCATCGGCGATCACCGCTGGTCGGCGCAGCGTAAGGCCGTCATCCTCGACTCGCGTGTCGCCTCGACGACGCTGCTCGTCGAGGCCATCGGCGCCATGGCGAGCGGGGTCCGTATGGTCGTGAGCGGCTCCGCCGTCGGCGTCTACGGTTCGCGTGGTGACGAGATCCTCGACGAGACCTCGACACCGGGTACCGATTTTCTCGCCGACGTCTGTCAGCGCTGGGAGGCCGCGGCCCAGCCGGTTTCGCGCTTGGGAACCGAGTTGGCACTCGTGCGCACGGGAATCGTGATGAGTTCATTGGGCGGGGCGCTTCGCCGACAGTTACCGATTTTTCGCTGGGGACTTGGTGGCGTACTCGGCGACGGCACGCAGTGGATCAGTTCGATCGCGCTCGCCGATGAGGTACGCGCCATCTTGTGGATCCTCGACCACGGCCTCACCGGGCCCCACAACGTGGTTGGCCCCGAGCCAGCCACGAATCGTCAGTTCACCAAGGCGCTCGGCGCGGCGCTGCACCGTCCAACCATCGTCCCGGTGCCGGCGTTCGCACTTTCGCTGGCGCTGGGCGCGCCGTTGGCCCACGGCGCGGTACTGGCCAGTCAACGCGTCGTTCCGAATCGACTGCTCGCGAGCGGATTCGAATACACGTACCCAGACCTACGAAGTACCATCACCGCCGCGATCGGCGCGTAGTCTCCCATACCCCGATCGGCGCTGTGGTAGCACCTTCACCCGTGGCGGGTGAAAATTATTACGTTTCATTTAGTTTAATTTCATGTGGCGATGAACTTGTCCGAGTGCCTACTGGCCGGTACAGTGGCGAAGAGCCCTTCAACGGTGATGGGTAAGCAAAATGATTGTGTCCACTTTGGTGGCACTGGGAGGCAAGTCAATTATGCAATTAGGGCGCAAGCTACGGCTCGCGATGACCGTTGGCGCAGTGGCCAGCTCGTTATCGTTGGGGCTGATCGCTCCGACCGTGAGTGGGGCTAGCGCCCCCTCAGGGACAATTACCTTCGCGGAGGCCCCGAACGGCATTCCGGCATACATCTTTCCCTTCTATCCACCCAATGAGTGTCTGACCACGAACACCTCCCTCTTCCAAGAGATGATGTTCCGGCCGCTTTACTGGTTTGGCGTCGGGAACAACACGCTGCTTGCCCCGAAGCTCTCGACGGGAAACTTGCCGAAGTACTCGGACGGCAACCGGACCGTCACGATCACCATGAAGGGCTGGAAGTTCGCGGACGGCCAGACCGTCAACGCAGAGTCCGTCATGTTCTTCCTCAACATGTACAAGGCAGTCCCGACGGGCTTTTGCACCTACACCCCGGGGTTGGGTATTCCTGACCAGATCGCCAACGCCCACGGATCAGGTAACACCGTCGTGATCAACCTGAAGTCGGCGGTGAGTCCCCTCTGGTTCACCTACAACCAGTTGGCGACCATTACGCCGATGCCGAACTCTTGGGACCGTACGAGTGCGACGCACACATCAAACTGCGCCTCGGGCGCGTTCGGTGCGGCTTCCACGATCGCCGCGTGCAAGGGCGTCCAGAACTACCTGAACAACCTCGGTCAGAACGTCTCGAGCTTCACCGGCAAGATGTGGCAGAGCGGCGTGGACGGTCCGTGGCGCTTAACGCGCATCGACAACTTGGGTAACGCGACCCTCGTGCCCAACAATAAGTACTCGGGCCCCCAGAAGGCCCAGGTCGCCGTGTTCAAGATGATCGCCTTCACCACGGCGCAGGCCGAGGAGAACCAGCTCCAGGCGGGCAACATCGACGTCGGCTTCGTCGACCCGACCATCTTGACGGCACCGGCACCGGCGCCCGGCAAGGCCGGCCCGAACTGGGGTCAGCTGAGCACTCGCTACAACTTGACGACTGGCGGTACCTTCGCGAACAACTACATGAACGTGAACTTCCAGGACAGCCCTGGCTCTAAGTTCTTGGATCAGTTGTACGTTCGTCAAGCGTTGGAAATGTCAATTGACCAGGTTGGCATTATCAAGAACGCCTTCAAGAACTACGCGGTGCCAACGTGGTCGTCGTTGCCACCCAGCATCTCGAAGGCGCTCTCGGGCCCGATCGCGAACCCGTACCCGTTCAACTTGGGTAAGGCCGAGACGACGCTCACGAGCCACGGTTGGACCAAGCAGAGTGGACAGTTGGTGTGCACCAGCGCGGGAACTGGCAGCAACCAGTGCGGTGCGGGCATCTCCAACGGTGACAAGCTGGCACTCAACATCGAGTGGGTGTCGGGCTCGCCGTCCGAGGACATCATGATGAACGCCATCGTCGCCGACTGGTCCAGCCTCGGCATCAACGTGAGCCACACCGAAAGCACGTTCAACAACACCGCCGGATCGTGCCCCGCGGCTTACAACTCGTCAACGACCTTCGACATCTGCAACTGGGGTGGCGGCTGGCTGTACGCACCGGACTACCTGCCGACGGGTGAACCGCTGTACTTGCCGGGTGCCGGATCCAACAGTGGTCTGTACTCGAGTCCGACCATGACGAAGCTGATCCTGCAAACGATTCACCAGAACGTCAAGCTGACGGCGTACGGGAACTACACGGCGACCGATCTCCCCGTGCTGTGGGACCCGCTGGAGTACTCGACGGGCGAAGTGATCAAGACGCTGAAGAGCAGCATCGGCTGGGGCAATGCCCTGGACAACCTGACTCCCGAGTACTGGCACTTCGGGTAGGACCGGGTCACTACGTAGCCTTGCTACGGAGCGTGACAAAAGAAGAAGGGGGCCGCGGAGGCCCCCTTCTTCTTTTGTCACCAACGTGACCCCTGCGCGATGGGCCCAGCACAATGGACCCACACGGCGGCGCCGCTTCTGGAGGCGCCTCAAGGTTCGAGTAGACATCGTGACCCATGGCCGCCCACGCCACGTTGGGCCATAAACGCGGACCTGTTTCGAGGCGGTCGGCCGGTGCATCGAGCGCGGACGTGCGGCGTGCTGCAGATGATTGGTTTGTCCGCTAGTGAGCCGGCCGAGGAGAAATGTCTTTTCCAAGTCGGGAAGGTCGTATCTTGTACTTAGTTGCGCATTCATGAGTACGTCGCGACGATGACGGTCCGACTTCGGCACCTCCGCAGCGATCTCGCGCCAGGCTCCTGGAGGGTCCTCGCAGCCACCCAACGGCGCGCGTAGCGTTGTTCTGCCGTGGGCACGTCGCCGAGCCCTATCGCATGCCAACGCCACGCCGACACCCCAACTCGGTCGCCACCGGCACGGGCGATGGCGGCGACCGATCAGGATGCCCACTGCTCTCAGCGCCACATCGCCCAATGTTAGGATTGACGAGTGTTCACCTATATATTGCGACGTTTGGGCCAGTCCGCCATCGTTCTATTGATCATCATTGTCTTAACGTTTTCGCTTCCGTACTTTCAGCCGCACGGCATCTTGGCTCCCGCGTACGCAGTGCTGCAGAACCACGCGAGCGCATTGAACGTCCACGTATGGGCTGAACAGCACGGACTGACGCAATCGTATTTCGTTCGGCTGCTTAAGTACATCGACCAGTTGGTCTTGCACTTCAACCTCGGACACTCCTACAAACAAAGTCTCTCCGTCAGTTCCATCATCGGTCTCTACGTTCCGCGGACGCTGTGGCTGGCTCTGAGTGCACTCATCTTCACAATCCTCATCGCGATCCCGTTGGGTATTCTGCAAGCTTCTCGTCGCAACACCGTGGTCGACTACACGGCAACTGGTACGGCCTTCGTTCTCTACGCGACGCCGGCGTTCCTGCTCTGCATGCTGGCTATCGACGCCTTCGGCTTCCACTGGCCCCACCTACCAATTTCGCCGCCATCCGGTGTGGCCCCCTGGGCAATCTTCACCTCACCGAAGGCGTTCATTCTCCCCGTTGGCTGCTTGACCTTGCTTTCAGTAGCTGGCATGAGCCGGTTCATGCGCGGTACGGTCCTCGAAGTGCTGGTCCAGGACTACATCCGAACTGCTCGAGCCAAAGGCTGTGGCTCCCGTCGCGTCCTTTGGCGACACGCGTTTCGAAACGCGCTGGGTCCAATCGTGACGATTCTTGGTCTATCCATACCAGGACTGATCAGTGGCGCACTCATCATCGAGGACGTCTTTAACTACTCTGGACTCGGCGTTCAGACGATCAACGCCGCCCTCACTTTCGACGTGCCGACGGTACTGGGAATCACCATTCTGGTCGCGGTCTTTACCCTGCTGGGCAACCTCATCGCCGACGTCGCGTTGGGTTTGATTGATCCACGTATCCGTATACAAGGAGCCAAATGACCACCGTGTCAGCTGATCTCGCGGTAACCGATTTTTCGGACGTCGTCGTGTCAATGTGGCGCCAGCGTCTGAAGATTTTCATGTCGAACAAGTTGGCCATCGCGTCGTGCGTCTACGTCATCGTTCTGACGCTGGCTTGCTTTCTGGTACCGCACTTTCACCCGACCAACCAAACGAATCAGGCGACCGCGTTCAGCACGCCCCAGAACCAGGCTCCGTCAGCCACGCACTGGCTCGGCACCGATAGCAGCGGCTTCGACGTCATGGGCCGAATCTTCTACGGGGGCGAGTACTCGTTGACTCTCGGCTTTCTCGCCGGTTTCATCACGATCGTCGTGGGAACGCTCTACGGCATGATCTCGGGGCTCTTCGGCGGTGCGGTCGATGCCGTCATGATGCGCCTCATCGACGCATTCCTCTCGATTCCGTACCTCTTCCTCCTCATCACCCTGATCACCGTGTTCGGCCGTTCGACGGTGTTTCTCATCTGCATTATCGGCTTCACCGGCTGGTGGGGCAACGCGCGAATCATCCGCGGTGACGCGCTGCTCATTCGAAATCTTGACTACGCCATCGCCTCGACGTCCATGGGGTCCAGACGCTGGCATATCGTGCGCCGTCACGTCTTTCCCAACTCCATCAGCAATATCGTCACCGTGGCAACCTTTTCGGTCGCCGACGCCATCCTCTTCCTCTCCGCCCTGGGATTTCTGGGTCTGGGCATTCAGTCGCCCCAGACGGACTGGGGGACGATGCTGCAGTCGGGTACCGAGCAGATTCAGAACGGGTACTGGTGGGAAGTCTTCCCCGTGGCCATCGTCTTCATTCTCGTGGTCGTAGCGATCAACTACATCGGCGACGCGCTTCGAGACGCCTTTGAGGTTCGCCTCCTCGAACGCTGAGTCGATACGGCACGTCGGCGCGTATCGGTAGCGTTCACGCGGTGTACGTCGAGCGTCGAGCATGCAAGACTGCAAACATGCCAATCGAGTGCGCGATAGGGCTCGTCACGCCCACTGCGGTCGCTGCTCGGCGGGCGCCGACACTCGATACCTGGTCCCAAGGGAGGGTGTGACGTGGACCCTCGGCGAGCGCGTCACCTGAGTTACTTCCTGGCAGTTCTGGCGTCGCTGGTCCTCGTAGCGCCGAGTGCCGGCGCCGTTCATGGCCAAACGAACGCCACCACGCTCACGATGGCCGAGGCACCCGGGGCGAGCGCCAACTTCATTTTGCCGTTCATGAACTGCAACTACGACTCCACGAACAACACCGAGTACTTCCAGCGGCTCATGTTTCGACCCCTGTACTGGGTTGGGCTCGGCACATCGCAACGAGTTCAGTACCCGCTCTCACTCGCCGGTGCGCCCCAGTTCACCAATGGTGGACGGACCGTGACCATCACGATGAAGGGCTGGCGTTTCGCGAACGGCGATGTGGTCGACGCCGCGTCGGTCAAGTTCTACCTCGATCTCTACCGAGCCGACCCCACGGGGGACTGCGCGTACCAGGCCGGCGTCGCCATTCCCGATCAGCTGACCAACGTGCGAGCGCGCGGCAATCAACTCGAACTCGACTTTGCGCAACCCCAGAATCCCACCATTTTGCTCTATCGGTACCTGTCGCAGATCACCGCGCTGCCCCCGTCGTGGGATCGCACGACGTCCGGCCCGATCACCGGATGCGAGGCGGGCGTGTACGGCTCGCCCGGCACCGACAACGCCTGCACGCACGTCGTGAGCTACCTCAGCTCCCTGGCGTCGACCACGTCGAGCTTCACGAGTCAGTTCTGGCAGGGCGGCGTCGATGGCCCGTGGCGTTTGGCGAGTTTTGACGCCGTCGGCAACGCATCGTTCAACGCCAACGCGCGCTACTCGGGACCCCAACGACCTCGCGTCAACACGTTTCGTGAGGCGGCGTACGCGAATGCACCAGCGGTGCTCAACGCCCTCACCTCGGGTGCCGTCGACCTCGCGATGCTTAGTCCGTCACAACTCACTCCCAGCAACCACCTCACGCAAAATGGCAACGCCAGTCGCTTTCGAGTCGTGGCCGCACCACCGTGGTCCATCAATTTCGCGGTCGTGAACTTCTCCCCGGGTAGCACCGACGCCGCCATCGTCAACCAGCTGTACATCCGTCAAGCCCTGCAGTCAACGGTTGACCAAGCGTCGCTGATCGCCGATTTCCTGGGCGGGTACGGTGTGCCAACGGTCAGCCCGATACCCGCGTCCACCCCCCCATTCATGAGCCCACCGATCAGTCCCGTCTACGCGTTTGATCCAGTGCGGGCCGAGCAGCTCCTCACGCAACACGGCTGGTCACCGCAGAGTGGTGGGTTGACCTGTCGATCGCCCGGCACTGGCCCGAGCGACTGCGGCGCCGGGATCGCCCTCGGTGAGCCGCTGCAACTGCACGTCGTGTGGTCGAGCGGAGATCCAACATTGACGAGCGTCATGTCGCGCGAGGTGGCGCAGTGGTCGGCGCTGGGAATCCACGTCACGTCGTCCCAGGACGCGCCCGGGAACCTGACGACGGACTGTCTGAGCGCGTCCAGCTTCGATCTGTGCACGTGGGGTGGCGGCTGGTCATTCTTGCCGAGCCTGTACCCATCGGGTGAAGCGATCTTCGCTACGACGGGGGCCGTGAGCAACTTCAGCGACCCGACGCTGTCAACGCTGGTGACGCGTTCGCTCGCCACCACCGCGGCGTTGGGTCCCTACGCGGCGTACGCCGCGCGAGAACTGCCGGTCATCTATGAGCCGGCGCCGGATCAGACGTACGAGGTCGCCCTGACGCTGCGCAGCACCATCGGGCTCGCGCCCAATCCGCTGCACTCGTTCACCCCCGAGTACTACTGGTAGGCGCCCGTCACTCAACGAAAAGCGGCTGGTCGAGACTCGACCTAGATCGTCTACGAGGCGGCCGCAGCACCGGCCGCGGCAGTGCTGCCGACCGGCTGCAGGGGGAAGTGGCACGCCGCTTGGTGGCGGAGGCCAAAGGACTCCATGGGGGGCTCGACGTTCGCGCAAACGTCCTGCGCGCGCGGACACCTCGTGCGAAAACGACACCCCGACGGCGGGTTGATCGGCGACGGCAGCTCTCCGCGCACCTGTATGCCGCGCCGATTCCGTGCCTCGATCGGGTTCGGGATCGGGACCGAGTCGAGCAGACCCTGCGTGTACGGGTGGGCCGGCGAGCGAAAGACGCTCTCGGCGTCCCCGATCTCGACGATCTTGCCGAGGTACATGACGCCAATGGTGTCCGCCATGTAGTACACGACCGCCAAGTCGTGACTGACGAACATGTAGGTCAGGTGGTGCTCGCTCTGGAGCCCCTTCATCAGGTTCAGGATCTGGGCCTGGATTGAGACGTCGAGAGCGGACACCGGCTCGTCGGCGACGATCAGTCGGGGATTGAGTGCGAGCGCTCGCGCGAGGCCAATGCGCTGGCGCTGACCGCCGGAAAACTCGTGCGGGTAGCGGTCGGCGGCGCCCTGGGACAGACCGACGACATCGAGGAGCTCGAATACCCGAAGTTGGCGATCGGCCTTCGTACCGACTTTCTGCACCATGAGCGGTTCGGCGATGATCTCGTTGACCTTCATGCGCGGGTTGAGTGATGAATACGGGTCTTGAAACATCATCTGGCGCTGACGGTGCTCCTCGAGCGACAATTTCTTCTTCTTGGCGCTCGTCACCTTGTCTTCAAAGTAGATCCGTCCCGCGGTGAGCGATTCAATGCCGACCAACATTCGCCCGATCGTCGTCTTGCCGCAACCCGACTCGCCGACCAGTCCGAACGTCTCGCCTTCGTTGATCGAGAAGCTCACGTCGGACACGGCGTGCACCGCATTGACCTTGTGACGAATCAAGCCCGCGGTGATTGGGAACTCCTTCACCAGATTCTCCACGCGCACCAGTTCTCGCCCGCCCGTGGTCGCCTCGACCGCGGCGGCGGCGCTTCGTATCACGACCGGTCGCGGGCCGTTCACCGGGTAGAAGCACGCGTACTGGTGCTCGCCGTCACTGGCCAGCGACGGCTCCTCGGTGCGACAGCGGTCCTGTGCGAACGAACAACGTGGCGCGAAGCGACACCCCACGATCTCCAGGCTGAGGTCCGGCGGAACGCCCGCGATCGAGGCGAGTTCATGCTTCGAGGTGTTCTCGAGGTTCGGCATCGACGCCAGCAGCGCCTGGCTGTACGGGTGACGCATGCGAGCGAACAGCTCCTCGGTGCTCGCTCGCTCGGCGACTTTGCCCCCGTACATCACGATCACTCGGTCAGTTCGACCCGCGATGACGCCCATGTCGTGCGTGATCAGCAGCACGCTCATATTCAGGGTCGTGCGCAAATTATCGATGAGGTCCAGTATCTGCGCCTGGATCGTCACGTCGAGCGCCGTCGTCGGCTCGTCGGCAATCAACAATTTGGGGTTGTTCACCAAGCCCATTGCGATGATGACGCGCTGGCGTAGACCCCCGGAGAGCTCGAACGGATACTGGTCGAGTCGCTCCGAGGGTCGCGGCATCTCCACCATTTCGAGAACTTCGAGCGCGCGCTTCCGGGCGTCGGCGTCGGAAGCGCCGTGGTGAATACGCAGCCCCTCGCCGATCTGCTTACCGATCTTGGTCGTCGGGTTAAGCGAACTCATCGGATCCTGGGGAATCAGCGCCACCGTTCGACCCCGTTGATCCTGCATCTGCTTCTCGCTCAACGCGTTCAGCTCGACGCCGTCAAGTACGATCGTTCCGGCGGCGATCTTGCCGTTGCCCGGAAGCAGGCGCATGATGGACAGGCCCGTCGTCGTCTTACCGCAACCAGATTCACCGACCAATCCGACGCTCTCGCCCGGCTCGATGGTGAGCGAGAAGTCGTCAACGGCAGTTACGAACGAGTTGCGCGTTGAGAACTGGACGCGAAGATTTTGGACCGACAGCAGCGCAGACATAGTTACACAATCCTACTCTTTCGCTCCTAATCGCTCGGTCACGGTGGTCACGGATTAGGCGGAGGCTGCGGGCCCGTCGACGCGCCACGGCGGAAGTCGCCACGAGGTCCGATGCTGTGGCGACGGCCCGATCCGGCCCAGCGCCTCGAGGTGCTGGGGCGAGCCGTAGCCCATGTTCGTCGCCCAGCCGTAGTCCGGGAACTCCCCAGCCAGCTCGACCATCAGCCGGTCTCGGTGGACCTTGGCGACCACCGACGCGGCGGCAATCGTCGCGCTCGTCCGATCGCCACGGATCAGGCATCGATGGCTCAACGTGGCGTGCCCATCGTCGAGCGAGGCAACACCCGGGGGTTCGCCCGGTGGACGCAGGAGATTATGTGGACCGTCAAGCAAGGCGATCGTCGGTGCGTCGCGTAGCGCCCCGAGGGCCCGACGCGCGGCGAGCGCGATCGCCCACCGGATCCCCCACTCGTCGACCTCATCGGCCGATGATTGACCGATCGCCCAGTCCGTCGACCACGACGTGATGGGGTCCAGCAGCCGCTCGCGTTGACGAGCGCTCAGCGCCTTAGAGTCATTGAGTCCCTCGGGCGGTGCCGCGTCCCTCGTCACGACCACGGCGCCGACGAAAACCGGGCCGGCGAGCGCGCCTCGTCCAACTTCATCCAGACCGACGACCCGGTGTCCATCGACGAGCAAGGGTCGCTCGACGCAGAGCCAATCTCGTTGCATCGTCACGACCACCGGGCTTGCACGCCCACGAACGTAACATGGCCACTGATGCCGAGCGACGAGTCCACCGATCCCGTGTCGTGCGGCACGCACGTCTTCGTGGTGCCGCTCAAATCCTTCGCCATCGGCAAGGCCCGGCTGCGTCGCGCCGGTACGTTGGGCGTGAACGAACTCGCGCGTCAACTCGCCAGCGACGTACTCGCGAGCTGTGCACCCGGTCGAGTGATCGTCGTCTGTGAGTCCGACGACGTCGAAGAGTTCGCCCGTCAACGCGGCGTCGAGGTCGTGCGCGCACCGCACCACGGGCTCAATCCCGCCGTCACCTTCGCGTATCACCAACTCGGTCCTGATGTGGCCCGCGTAACGGTCGTCCACGGCGACCTTCGCGAGCCGCGCGGACTTGGCGCGTTCACCTCTCGCTGTGACGTCACGATCGTGACCGACGTTGGTGCTGACGGCACCAACGTGCTCTCACTACCCGCGGGACTGGCGTTCGCCTTCCAGTACGGACCCGGTTCAGCGATCGCTCACGCCTCCGAAGCTCGTCGGTTAGGGCTCACGCTCGAGGTCGTACGAGACAGCCCCTGGTGCGTCGACGTCGATGAGCCGAGTGATCTTCTCGCCACGGAACCGACGAATGGGGAGCCAGGGGCCCCCCATTCGTCGGTTCACCCGTGATGAAACGAGCTACTACTTCTTAGCGGCGGCCTTCTTAGCCGGAGCCTTCTTAGCGGCGGCCTTCTTAGCCGGAGCCTTCTTAGCGGCGGCCTTCTTAGCCGGAGCCTTCTTAGCGGCGGCCTTCTTGGCCGGAGCCTTCTTGGCGACGGCCTTCTTGGCCGGAGCCTTCTTGGCCGGAGCCTTCTTCGCGGCGGCCTTCTTGGCCGGAGCCTTCTTGGCGACGGCCTTCTTGGCCGGAGCCTTCTTGGCCGGAGCCTTCTTGGCCGGAGCCTTCTTGGCGGCAGTTGCCACATTCCCTCCTTGGGACTCAACGTTGAATCAATGCGGGCCTCGGTTGACCACGTTGGTCAAACGGCAATTTGCAGTAAGGCACCGCGCTGAAAACGTGAACTCGTTCGTGTAACACCCAGCTTCCCAGCTGTGCGATGACCGACCGCAGTGCACGGTCCCAACGCGGAAGACGAAATTCGCACATCAAAGTTGATGATGCGTACTTCGCCGACCTCCTCCACGAGGGGACATATAAAAGTTCACTCGTTTCGTCAACCAATGTCAAGCATTTCGACGGTTATTACGACAATTGTTTCGTGTGACTTCCGACAACGGCATCTACCTCGGACGTAGCCACAACGGTGACGTCACCAGCGGACGAGAACGTTCGACGCTCGTCATTGGTCCAAGCCGCAGTGGCAAGACGTCGTCGATCATCATTCCGAACCTCTTGTTAACGACACGATCAGTCGTCGTGACGTCGACGAAAGCCGACGTCGTTGCGACAATGGCGTCTCGACGTCGCGACGGTGCGACTCTTCTGTTCGACCCTTCGGGCATGATTCCCACACCACCCGGCGTGACGCGCATTGGCTACTCGCCAATTAATCAATCGCGCGATTGGGACGGCGCGGTACTCGCCACCCGCACGTTGGCCGATGTCGCACGACGAATGACCAATGAGCGCGGTGACGATCACTGGACTGAGCGCGCAACCTCCCTGGTCGCACCGATGATTCACGCTGCGGCACTGCGTGGCGAGTCGCTTGGCCAACTGGCGACTCGGATCGACCGCCGTCGAGTTGATGGCGACGTGGAAACGCTGCGAACGCGACACGGTGATGAACACCCATCGGTAACGCTGTTGCTCGCCATCGCGCAGACCGACGAACGCGAGCGTTCCGGCATCTGGTCGACCGCCTCGGGACTGTTCGCGGGACTTCGGACCGACGCCGCTCGAGCCGCGGCGCGCGGCGCACCCTTGGACGTCGAGGCATTCTTGAGTGGGCCCCATCAACTTCACATCGTGGCACCGAGCCGACATCAAGCAGTGTCGACACCACTGATCGTTGGACTGATCGACGAACTGGTCCACGCCACCTACGATCGACACCACGACGGGGCACGACTCCTCCTCGCGCTCGACGAGCTCGCGAACGTCGCGCCACTCCCGCGGTTGCCGGGGATCGTCTCGGAGGGAGGCGGGCAGGGCGTGCTGACGCTCGCCTGCCTGCAAGATCTCAGTCAAGCGCGATCTCGTTGGGGGCCGACGGCTGACGGATTTCTCTCGCTCTTTGCGACCACGGTCGTGCTGCCGGGCGTAGCCGATCGCGCCACGCTCGAGTTACTGCACCGAATCGCCGGTCGCACGATGGTTCCGTCGCACACGGTGCAACGACATCGCGGTCGCGCGACCGGTCACGCGACCAACTGGATTGAACGCGACCGGGCGACCGTCGGCGATCTCGCCACCGGTCGTCCGGGTTGGGGACTGGGTATCGCCGCCGACAAGACGATGCGCTGGATCGCGCTTACGCCAGCGCACGAGCACGCGCGTTTTCGGGACTACCTCGATCGGACACGTGAGTCCCGCTCACGGTAGCGCCCCTCGCCCGGCCCCACCACCAGGGACGACGCTCGGGTACGTTCGAGTTCCCGATCGACTCGACGGGCTTCAACGAGCCGCAGCGGCCGCTCGGCCATTCCGCGAGCAAGGCCCAGGTGCGGGTGCAGTCGGTCGATCGCCGCGCCGATCTCGGCGCCCGACGCACCGAACGGCGACGCGTCGGCCCAGGCCCGCACGAGGTCGCGTCGCGTAATGTGCGTGGCACCCTCGAACGAGCCACGAAACCGGTGTTCGTCGAATGCTCGGTAGTGAGGCGCACGTGGCGTGCCCACGGCTTCGAATCGTGCGGCATCGTCACGCCAATGTTCGACAATCGCGCGACGGGTCCACGCTTTCTTAGGGCCCCGTTCATCGATGTGCCCGCTCCAGATGGCGCGAAACCCCTCGTCGACGCCACTGACCAACTCATTGCCCGCAAACGTGCGCCAGGCGGTCCGTTCGGTGCGAAGGTTCATCACGTCGCGCACCGTCGCGCGATAGACCGAGTCCGCGGCTCCCAGGTGCGCGAAGAGCGAACGCGAGTCGGCTACGGTCGACGCCCCCGCGGGCAATGCGCCGACCAAGACGTGATCGTGTAGATGCGGCTCACCGTCCCGATTGACGCCGTGCGTGAAGCTCACCACCCGAGACCACTGCGCGCCCTCAACGATTTCGTCGCCCGCGACTCGCCGTCGAACGACGAGGGCACGTTCCTCTAGATAGTCGACCGCGGCGCTGACCCCGTCGCGATGCGCCGAGACCACCTCAGGTGCCACGTCGGTGTCGATGGCGATCAGGATCGACAGCGGTCGTGGCGCCGCGACCACCAAGTCGTAGCCGGTCACCGTGGAACGAGGAGTCGTTGCCAATATGGTGCCGACGTCGCTGGCGCTGCGCTCGTCGCCACCGCCGCGTAACCACCAGCCGGGACCACCAGAACGCAGGCCGTCGAGTTCGTCGGCGCGGTCAGCGGTGAGATACTCGACGTCACTTGAGCGTCGCACAAAGGCGTGAATCACGTTGGACCTCCACGGCCCAACGGTCGCCTAGAGTGCCTGGAGCATCTGGCGAGCCAACTCGCGACCGGCGTCGGCGAAGTCCGGTGACGCGACCACCGCGCCCGGGCCTGCCTGCACCATCAAGTGATCGAGGAAGGTCCGTTCTGCCACGCGGAACCGCACGGCGTGGCGTCCGTCGCGAAGTGGCTGCCACTGGGCACTCGGTAGTGGTTCGAAGATCCAACGAAGTCCCGGCTCGAGTATCACGACCACGTCGACCCCACCTTCGCCGACCTCAGTCAACCAGTTGACCGTGGGGTCCTCGGGGCGCACTGCGTCGGCCGGCGACTTGGCCACGACGCCGCTGATCCGGTCGACCCGAAAGGTGCGCCACGCCTCGCGCGTCAGGCAGTACGCCCGTACGTAGGCGCGACCGTTCAGTACGCGCAACTCACGGGGTTCGATGGTGCGCTCTTGCAACTCGTCGGAGTAACCCGGCACGTAGTGGATCTTGATTCGCTCGTGCCCCTCGATGGCGGCGCGCACGTCGGCGAGCGAGGCCTCGGGCGCCGCGCTCTCCACTCGCACCCGTGTGCCGACCACCGCTTCGATCTTCTCGATGGCCGAATGCATCGCGGGAACGTCAAAGACGCGCGACGCCTCGCGCAGCGCAATGTTGAGTTCAAACAGATCGCGCCACGTGAGCGACGGCGTCGTGTGCTCGTGCGACGGGCCGAACTCCGCTCGGTACAGAGAGTCGTCGTTGGCCTCGTCCTCCCAGTCGTCGCACTCTTTGATGACGTGCGCCGGGAAGCCGTATCGGCCGTGGAAGGGTTCGAACGATACCATCCGGTCCATCACGTGACGCACCACGTCCGCCGACAGGGTGAAACGGCGCGACAGCTCGCTAATGCGCAGCCCTCCCTCGGCGAGGTGCACGGCGTGTAGCAGTTGCAGCGCTTGCCCGAGCGCGTCGTTCGTCGCGTGCGGTTCGAAACGGAGTTCATCGAGTGGCGCCACGACGCCACGGTTCACGCCGCGAAGCCACGAGGCGAGCTCGTTCTTCAAGAGTTTGGGGCTGGTCACGCGCACCCGGGGTCCAGCGTTGAGGGCGAAACGCATCGCTTCGCGCAAGTTGTCGAAGGAAAGTCCGACTTCCACTTGGCCGCCCTTGCGCTCGGCCGCGAGTGACCCGGGGTACTGCTGGGTTAGCAGCCGGGCGTAGTTGGCCGTCGTGACCACGACCGTATCCACCGGCCTTGGCGTGCGTGCGTACTGCGGACGCCACGACGCCGCCAACTCGCGCGTCGCGTCGTCGACGTTGAATGAATCGCCAAGCACCAGCGGCATCGACGTCATCCTCGTGATGCGGTAGCCCTTGACCTCATCGCTACCGCGGACGCGCGCGACGAGGTAGGCGGCGCCATCAAAGACGCCAACGGCGAGCGGCTCGACGGTGCGGGTCTTGTTCGCCGATGACTGGTAGTCGAACACCAGGACGCGTCCCAGCCGAAGTGACCGAAGTATTGGATTGTAGTAATTCGAAAACTCGAGTCCGCCTTCGGGCGCGGGGCCCTCATTGAAGAGACTGAAGGCGCCCGAAGGACCGAAGCCGTAGAGGTGAAGGGCGAGCCCGACCACCCGGCGCTCGGCGTCGTCAAAATCTATCGCTGGACCGTTCGCGCCATCGGGATCGATCCAGTAGCCAACCGTGCCATCACCGAGCGCGGTGGTCTCGATCTGGATTCCCAACTCCCGAACCTTCGCCTTGTCACGTTCGAACTTCTGGCGCACGGCCGTTTCACTGCCGCGATACGCGCGCACGCGTCGCGGTGCCTTCTTGTCGACGGGGTACTCGTCAATGAGCAACTCGGCCACGATGGCCTCTTGGGTCAGTGGACGTTGACGCGTCGCACGCTGAAGGAGCAACGTCAGCGCGACGAGACGTTCGCGACTCTCCTCGACACCGACGCGAATGCTCACCGGGACCGCCGAGCGCGCCGAGCGCGTCGCCGCTGGCGACCCATCACGTCGGGGTAGTTGCGTCGTCCCGACGCCATTGGCCCGATCGCCCACCCGACTTCTCCCACAGCGCGATCGCCTCGATCGTCATCGTCCGGTCAATCGACTTGCACATGTCATAAACGGCGAGCGCGGCCACCGTCACGGCGGTGAGGGCCTCCATCTCCACGCCCGTCCGATCGACCGTATCGACGCTCGCTTCAACCTCGACGTGGGTGTCAGCGATTGAGAAATTGACGTACACGTTGCCCACGAGCACCGGGTGCGACATCGGCAGCAACGAGGCCGCCTGCTTGGCGGCCTGGATCCCCGCCACGCGAGCGGTCGCCAGCACGTCACCCTTGGTGACGGCATTGGACGCCACCGCGGCGGTCGTCGCGGCCAACATGTTTATGCGGCAACGCGCTATCGCCCGTCGAGCCGAGACTTCGTTGACGCCGATCTCCCGGGGAAACGCCCCGTCACCCGACGAACGCCGGAGTTGGTGGAAGTCGGCCACGCCGCAATGCTACCGAGTCCCGGGCGAGTCCGGCGACGCGACCGGTAGACTGACTCGGTTGTCTGGTTACCAGGAGTTCTCACCGATGCCGACCTACGAATACGAATGTCAAGCGTGTCACGAGCGGGTCGAGGCCGTCCAACGATTCTCCGAGCCAGCGCTCACCACGTGTTCCTCGTGCGGCGGTGAGCTGCGCAAGGTCTTCTCCGCAGTCGGCATCGTGTTCAAGGGCAGTGGCTTCTACAAGAACGACAGTCGCTCACCCGCACCGTCCTCCTCGACGTCGGCCGCGCCCGCGACGTCGGCCGCGCCCGCGACGCCGGCCGCGCCGGCCGCATCACCGTCGGTAACCTCGACCTCGGAGTGAGGGCCGTAGGGTCGTGCGCCGAGCCCGCCGGTAGGCTGGTGGGGTGATTCTGCCGTCGATCGAGAGCCCCGCTGACCTGCGCGGACTGTCGTACGAGGAACTCAGCCAACTGAGTAGCGAGATCCGCGCCTTCATCATCGACACCGTCACGACGACCGGCGGTCACCTGGGCTCGAACCTCGGCGTCGTGGAACTCACGATCGCGCTGCATCGAGTATTCGACTCGCCGAGCGACATCTTGCTCTGGGACACGGGTCACCAGGCCTACGTGCATAAGTTGCTGACCGGTCGCCGATACGGTTTTCGACGTCTGCGCCAACGCGGAGGCTTGTCGGGCTACCCCAACCGCGCCGAAAGCCCGCACGACTGGATCGAGTCGTCACACGCCTCGACGGCCCTTTCCTACGCGCACGGACTCTCGGTCGCCCTCGAGCAGCGTAAGGAACTCATCGGTCGAGGGGGCCACCGACACGTGGTCGCGGTCGTCGGCGATGGTTCACTGACCGGTGGTATGGCCTACGAAGCCCTCAACAACCTGGGCCACTCCAACCAGCGCGTCGTGATCGTGCTCAATGACAACGGCCGCAGTTACGCCCCTACCATCTCGAAGCTCTCCGAGTCGCTGACCGCGCTGCGACTCAACCGGACGTACCTCACCCTGCGCGATCGCCTGCGCCGCCTCGTTCCGCACCTCCCGTGGGTGGGCAAGGCCGCCTACCGGGGCATCGATGGGTTCACCTCGGTCGTGCGCGAGTTGGTGACGCCGCACACCTTCTTCGAGACACTCGGCGTGCGCTACGTCGGTCCCGTCGACGGGCACAACATCGAGGCCCTCGAGGCCGTACTGCGCAGCGCAGCGAGGTGGGATGGCCCCATCCTGGTTCACGTGCTGACTCAGAAGGGTCGGGGGTACGAGCCAGCCGTCTCGGACGACTTGCGCATGCACGACTTTAAATTGCCGCCGCGGCTGAATGATGAAGAGGTCCCCCCTCAGTCATTCACCGAAGCGTTCAGCAACGCCCTGGTGACCCTGGGCGGTGTCGACGAGCGGATCGTGGCCATCACCGCCGCGATGGCTGGTCCCACGGGCCTTCTCCAGTTTCAAGAGCGCTTTCCGTCGCGATTCTTTGACGTCGGCATTGCCGAACAGCACGCCGTCACGGCGGCGGCCGGGATGGCCATGGGTGGACTCAAGCCCGTGCTGGCGGTGTACTCCACCTTCTTCAGCCGCGCCTTTGACCAAGCCCACCTCGACGTCGGTCTGCTCAATCTGCCCGTCGTCTTCGTCTTCGATCGGGCCGGCATCACCGGTGACGATGGACCGAGCCACCACGGTCTGCTCGACATGGCGCTCTGTCTGGCCATTCCCAACGTGACCATCTTTGCTCCCTCCAGCGCCCCCGAGATTCCCGGCATGCTGGCCACCGCGCTCTCGATGTCAACCCCCACCGCGTTGCGTTTCCCCAAGACA
>JAKBCT010000037.1 GCA_021807655.1 Actinomycetes bacterium
GCGCCACTTCTCGCTCGTGCGCGCCCGCAGGTCGCTCAGGCTTACGTTCGAGAGGGGGTGGTGGTCGTTCATGGCGATCACCGTTGACCCTACCGACTGCACCCACGCGCGCGCGAACTCGGCGCCCGGCCTCGATGGGCCGCGCCGCGACGTGACCCCGCGATTCGTTGAGATCAGCGTTACCGCCGTGCTCGTTCGTCCGCCCGGCACCCGCAGGTCTTTATACGCTACAGACGTGTCACCTCCGTCCACGCTCGTCGCGGCAATCCTCCTCACCGGTGGAGCGAGTCGACGCATGGGGCGCGAGAAGTCCCTCATCAGTGTTGACGGCACCACGCTGGCGCGACGCAGCGCCGACCTGCTCGAGCGCGTCGTGACGATCGCCGTCGAAGTCGGGCCGGGCCGTTCGGGGCTCGCCGCGACGCGCGAGGACTCCCCCGGTGACGGCCCCCTCGCCGGGATCGTGGCCGGTCGGCGCTGGCTGCGATCACGGGGTCACACTGGCGCCGCACTCGTGGTCGCGTGCGACCTGCCCTTTCTGAACGAAGGGCTCCTCACCTTTCTTCGTGAGTATGACGCCTCGGGCAGCGTTGTGCCCGTCGTCGCCGGCCGCGCCCAACCACTCCTCGCCCGCTGGAGCGCTCGCGACCTCGACGAGGCCAGTCTTCGCTACGAAGGCGGCGAGCGTTCGCTCCGTCACCTGGCCGAGGGGGCCGACGCGGTCCTGCTCGACGAGGCGGCCTGGGGCGCCGTCGCATCCGAAGCCACGTTTCGCGACCTGGACACGCCCGACGACCTCGTGCGCTACCGACTCGCCCCGTGACCGAGTTGGTCGGCCGGTGCGGTCAGGTCGTCTCGGGCGGCGAAATCTCGCGCGCCAGGTCCAACGCCTCGTGGACGCTGCGACCCGACGCCGCGGCCATCCAGCACGCGATCGGGGCGACGCTGCGGTCTGAGGCGTGAGCGGCGGTGCCAGCGAGGGCGAGGATCGCGTCGCGTTCGGCGTCACTCGGCCGTTCGACCCCGAGTCGGGTGGCGAACGCGTTGAGCCAGTGCTCGATCGATGTGGTCACGACGTCATCGTATCGAGGCGTGGACGCGGGCCCGCTGGACGGCCAGACGCGCTCGGTAGGATCCAGGAAACGAGGCGGGCATCGCCCGCGGGAAGCCACCGGGGGGATCACGTGAGCCGAGTGTCGCCAGAACGAGACGTCATTCGCGTGACCGTGGGCGGCGCGCCGACCCGTCACCGGGACAGTCTCGCCGGCGAGGAGCCGCTCGAGCTGCGCATCGATGGCCGCTCGATGGCGGTGACGATGCGTACGCCGGGCGCCGACTTCGACCTCGCGGCGGGGTTTCTCGTCAGCGAGGGGGTGATCGCGGGTCCCCGTGACCTTATGGCCATGCGATACTGCGCGGGCGAGGACGCTGACGGGGTCAACCAGTTCAACGTGTTGGACCTTTCACTCGCTAGTCACGTGGCGCGCCCGAGCAGCGAACTCGCGCGCGCCTTCTTTACCACCAGCTCGTGCGGGCTCTGCGGGAAGGCGTCCATCGACGCGATCAAAACCCGCTCGCGCTTTGATGCGCCCGACGACGCGCTGCGCGTGTCGAGCGCGACCCTGGCGTCACTGCCCGATCGGCTTCGCGCGGCCCAGAATATCTTCGAGCGGACCGGCGGTCTGCACGCGGCGGCCCTCTTCGATTCGGACGGTTCGCTCCTGGTGGCCCGTGAGGACGTGGGTCGCCACAACGCCGTCGACAAGGTCGTGGGCTGGGCTCTCCGTGAAGGCCGGCTGCCGCTGCGCGACGCCGTGTTACTCGTGTCGGGCCGCGCGTCCTTCGAACTCGTCCAAAAGGCCGTGATGGCGGGCATTGCGGTGCTCTGTGCCGTCTCGGCGCCGTCCTCGCTCGCCGTGGACCTCGCTCGAGAGATGAACACCACGTTGGTGGGTTTCCTGCGCGGCGAGTCGATGGTCGTCTACGCGGGCGCCGAGCGGATCAGCGACGAGCCCGTTTCCCCTTCGTCTCGTTAGTTGACCGGTCCCGCGGATCGTTCCAGGCGGATGATGATGGACTTGGAGGTCGGCGTGTTGCTCGTGACGGCCGTCGAGTCGAGGGGCACCAGCACGTTCGCTTCGGGGAAGTACGCGGCCGCACAGCCCCGCGGCGTGGGATAGGCCACCGCGCGAAAGGCCGCCGCTCGCCGCTCGCCGTCGGTGTAGACACTCACGAGGTCGACCACGTCGCCGTCGCGAAGGTCGCGTGCGGCGAGGTCGTCCTCGTTCACGAAGACGACCCGCCGGCCACCCTCGATGCCCCGGTAGCGGTCGTTCAGCCCGTAGACGGTCGTGTTGAACTGGTCGTGCGAGCGGACCGTCTGCAAGATGAGGTACCCCTCGGGGACCTCGAGGGCGTCGAGGGCGTTGCGGGTGAATCGCGCGCGACCGGTGGCTGTCGCGAAGGTTCGCGAGTCGTGGGGGCCGCGCGGCAACACGAAGCCACCCGGCGTGGCGACGCGCTCTTCGAACGCCTCGAAACCGGGCACGACGTGCTCGATGTGGCGGCGGATGACGCGGTAGTCGCCCGCCATGGTTCGCCACCCGAGGTCGTCACCGAAGAGCGCCTCGCCGAGTCCCGCGACGATCGATACCTCACTACGCAGGTGCGCTGAGGCGGGTTCGAGCCGCCCCGAGGACTGGTGCACCATTGACATGGAGTCTTCGACGGTGACGAACTGCTCGCCGCTGGCTTGGTGGTCTCGCTCGCTGCGTCCGAGACACGGCAGGATGAGGGCCTCCTCGCCGTGGACGACGTGCGATCGGTTGAGTTTGGTCGCCACGTGGACCGTCAGACGACACGACGCCATTGCCGACTCGGTCACCGCCGTATCGGGGGTCGCGGCGACGAAGTTGCCACCGAGCGCGACGAAGACGTCGATCAGACCGTCGCGCATCGCGCGGATCGTGTTCACGGTGTCGTAACCGTGGTCGCGGGGCGGCTCGAAATTGAACTCGTCGCCCAATCGGTCGAGGAACGAGTCCGGCATCTGCTCCCAGATCCCCATCGTGCGATCGCCCTGGACGTTGCTGTGTCCGCGAATGGGAGACGGACCCGCCCCGGGACGCCCGATGTTTCCGCGCAGCAACAAGAAGTTGACGATCTCGCGAATCGTCGCGACCGCGTTGCGGTGCTGGGTGATGCCCATCGCCCAGCAGACGATCACGCTGTTCGCCGCCATCACGTCGGTAGCGAACGCCTCGATCTGTTGGCGCGACAGGCCACTCGCCGCCTCGATATCGGGCCACTCGAGCGCGCGCCACCCCTCGCACGCGTCCTCGAAGCCGTCGCAGTACGCGTCGATGAACTCGTGGTCGAAGGCGGTCCCCGGTGCCTCGGTCTCACGTTCCAACAAGATCTTGTTGACCCCGGCGAACATCGCGAGGTCACCGTTGACGCGAACCGAAAGAAACCGATCGGTGAGCGCGGTACCGCGCCCGATGAGACCGCGCGCGCGTTGGGGGTTCTTGAAGCGCACGAGACCCGCCTCGGGCAGTGGATTGGCCGAGACGATGCGCGCGCCTCGGCGTTTGGCGGCCTCGAGGGCGCTCAACATGCGTGGGTGATTCGTTCCCGGGTTCTGGCCCACGATGACGATGAGATCCGCGTGATCGGTGATGTCCTCTAGGTTGACCGTGCCCTTGCCAACGCCGATCGTCTCATTGAGCGCCGCGCCGCTCGACTCGTGGCACATGTTCGAACAGTCCGGCAGGTTGTTGGTGCCGAGTCGTCGCGCGAGCAGTTGGAAGAGAAACGCCGCCTCGTTGCTCGCCCGTCCGCTGGTATAGAAGGCCGCCCGATTGACCGAAGGCATCTCGCTCAAACGGGTGGCGCACAGGCTGAAGGCGTCGTCCCAGGAGATCGGCACGTAGTGGGTGGCCCCACGGGCGAGGTACATCGGCTCGGTGAGTCGACCGTGGCCCTCGAGTTCGTGGTCGGACTGCGCGCGCAACTGATCGACCGAGTGCGTGGCGAAGAAGTCCCGTCCCACCCGGTCCCGGGTTGCCTCCCAGGACACGGCCTTCGCGCCGTTCTCACAGAACTCGGCGTGCGAGCGATGTCCCGCGTCGGGGTCGGGCCAGGCGCAACTGGGACAGTCGAAGCCGCCGACTTGATTGAGCGATCGCAGCGCCTGCGCACCGCGCACCACACCCATCTCCGAGATCGCCCGCTGCAGCGACAGGCGCACCGCGACCCGTCCGACCGCGACCGATTCGGGCGGGTGTACTTCAATGGCGTCGTCTGGCTGATCCACGTTGACTTTCCGCCCAACGGCCCGCTCGAAAAACGGTCCGTCTCGCGGCGGCCCCCCAAGGGCGACCCTACCGCGAGCCGTGGCCCGCCGGCCGGCCACCACGTTTCCCCCGGGTGACGGCGTGAACGACCGGTAATCTCTCCTACGTGTCAGCCTCGTCACACCAATCTTTCGACGATCGACGGCTACCCAGTCCTTTACGACTCGGCGACGACCGATGATCTCGTTCGACGAAGCACGCTCCTTCGTCCTTTCGCGTCTCGAGCCGCTCGCCCCGGTCGAGCGCGCGCTCGCCGAGGCGATCGGCCTCGTCGCGGCGAGCACCGTAACGGCGACCCAACCCGCTCCCAGTTTTGTGAATTCGGCGATGGACGGCTTCGCCGTGCGTGCCAGTGACGTGACGAGCGCGACGCGACTTCGCGTCGTCGATTCGGTCTTCGCCGGTGAGACGAGCGCCGCCGTCGTGGGCGATGGCGAGGCGATGCGGATCATGACCGGCGCTCCCCTGCCGGTGGGCGCCGATAGCGTCTGCCCGCGCGAGGACGTGATCGTTGAGGCCGACGGACAGTACGTGCGCATCGGCCGACCGGTCGCCCTCGGCGACTGCGTGCGGCACGTGGGCGAGGACCTTCGCGTCGGCGAAACCCTCGTTCGCCCCGGTGACGTCATCGACCCGGCTCTGCTCGGCGCGCTCGCCGGCCAGGGAGTCACCGCGCTCAGCGTTCAGCGGGTACCCCTCGTCGGCGTGCTCTCGACCGGCAACGAACTCATCGACGCAGCGGCGCGCCCCGGCCCGGGTCAGATTCGCGACTCCAACCGCCCGACCCTGCTCGCCGCGCTGCGTCAGTCGGGGATGGCGACGCTCGACCTCGGCATCGTGCGTGATTCCAAGGCGGACCTGCGCGCGGCCTTCGAGCGCGCGCGTTCGACGTGCGACGCGGTGATCTCCACCGGTGGCGTGAGCGCCGGCGACGCCGATTTCGTGAAGGTCGTTCTCGGCGAGCTCTTCGCCGAGAGCGCGCGTTCGATGCAGGTTGCGATCCGCCCCGGTAAGCCCTTCACCTTCGCCTACGACGAGTCGTCCAACACGCCCTTCTTCGGCCTCGCCGGAAACCCCGTCTCGACGCTCGTGGGTTTCGAATTGTTCGTTCGCCCGGCGCTGTTACGTCTCGCGGGCCGACGTGACATCGAACGCGCCACCGTGTCGGTAGTGCTCGACTGTGACCTCGTGCGCGAACCAGACGGCAAGCTCCACCTCATCCACGGCGTCTGTCGGATCCACGACGACGGTGTGATTCACGTTGAGCGGCTGGCCCGACGCGGATCGCACCTGCTCTTCGCCATCGCCCAGTCCAACTGCCTGGTTCTCGCTCCCGACGGTGACGGCGCCACCATCGGTGACACGGTGCGCGCCATGATTCTCGACGACAGTCAGCTGAACGCCATCACGGAGTCCGCTCGCCCCCGGTAGCGTCTCGACCGTCGCCGAGCGCGTCGAGTTCGTCCCACCAGCGTGGGGCGTGGCGTTTCGCCCAGGACTCGCTGACGCGCCCGCGCACCATCGATGCGAGTGCCTCACGATGCGAGAGCGCCATGACGATGTGTCCGACGACCACGAGCACGAGCAACCAGGCGAAGGCGTCGTGGACGAACGTCGCACCCGACCGCCACGACACCGGTACCAGGCTGAACCACTTCAAGACGACCCCGGTGATGAACAAGACCACCGAGCTGGCCGCGACCACGACGGCGTTAAGCTTCTGGCCCGGATTGAACTTGTCGGCGGCGTTCTCTGCTCGACCCCACGACCCGATCCACGCCATCTCGGATCGGGTCCACTCGTTCACCCGGCGCAGGTCGCGACGAAGACGACGTCCCCCCGGGAGCACCATCGCCACCACGAAGGGCACCGGCAGCGCGAGCCCCGTCCACAGGTGGATCTGTTCGACGGTGAATCGGGGCAGGACCAGTCCGAAGAGCGAGCCGTAGTAGAGCGGAATCGCCGTGGCGAACAGGACGGTAAAGAGCGCCGCGCTCGTCCAGTGCACCACCCGCTCGAGGGCGTCAAAGCGCACGAGACCGCGCGGCGCCACGGCGGCGTCGGAGCCCTCGACAGTCACGTGAGACCCGGGTTTGGATTGGTGGGTCCCGTCGAGCCGTCGAGCCAGCCGTTCACGGGGTACCCGTTCCTCTCCCAGTAGCCGGGCTCGACGGCGTCCACGACGCGGATGGCCGAAAGCCACTTGAGCGACTTGTACCCGTACATCGGGGCCACGTAGAGCCGCACCGGGCCGCCGTGCTCGACCGTGATGGGCGCGTCGAGCATGCGATAGGCGACGATCACGTCGGGCAGGCGGGCCTGGTCGATGGTGAGGCTCTCGGTGTCGGCCCCGTCATAGGACTCGAAGGTGACCGCGACGGCGGACGCGTGCGCCCCGACCACGTCGAGCAGGTGCGCGAGCGATACGCCCTTCCAGGCGACGTCGGGGACGCGCCATCCCGTGACGCACTGAAAGGCCGTCACCATCGACGTCGCGGGCATCGCGACCAGGTCGTCGAAACTGAAGGTCGTCGGGTGATCGACGAGGCCGCTCACCGCCAGGCGGTACTTCGACGTCGAGATGACCGGGAAGTCGCCGTTGATCGAGTAGATCCGAAAGCGGTCACCCCCCGGCAACAGTCCACCGAATCCCGACCCGAGTAGTCGACCCAGCTGGCTCTGGACGGCGCCGCCGAAGGCGACACCGAGCGCGCCGAGACCGACGAGGCCGAGAAAGACACGCCGCCCCACGGGAATCGTCTCTCTGGTTTCACGCGCCCGATCTAACGTCGCGGCCCCCCTGCATCGTCGCGCCGGACCCGGTGTCGGTTTCCACCGACGTCGTTACCGACGATGCTCAGTGTAGGGAGCGAATCGACGACTGCCCGCACTCGTTCAGGTGTCCGCGCCGGTCACTCCGCCTTGATCGGGTTCGACGAGACGTCCCCAGTCGCCGGATTTGCCGCCGCTCTTTCGATCGAGGACGAGTTCCTCGAACCGCGCCGTGAGGTCAACGGCGCTGAGCTCGTTCACCAGGCTGAGGGCCGCGAAGGCGCACGCCGTCAGCGCCTCCATCTCCACGCCCGTGCGATTCACCGCTACGACAACCGAACGTACTTCGACGGCGTCGGCGCGGCGCGTGATGTTCACCTGCACGTCGTTCACAGTGATCGGGTGGCACAACGGAATGATCTGCGACGTCCGCTTGGCCGCCTGGATGCCGGCGAGTCGCGCGGCGAAGACGGGTTCGAGTCCCGTGGCGGAGGTCGGCAGGGAGAACACGTCGACGACCGAGCGAACGACGCAGCTCGCCTCGGCGCGACGCCGCGTTGGTTCCTTGTCAGATACGTCGACCATCCGTAGCCGACCGTCGTCATCGAGGTGCGTGAATGGCGTCACCACCGGTACCTCCGTCGCGGGTCCGCTCGCCGAGGTTGGAGCCGTGCGGGCATGCTAGCGCGACCGCCTGGTCGCTCACCGAGGCGACCGCCACGTGACCGCTCGCGAGGACCCCTCGTTAGGCTCGGGTCATGGTGCGTCCTGAAAGTTGCGTCAGACCAGTGGGTGTAAGTCCCACCCGGGTAAGTGCCGGAAGGCCCGGTAGCAGGCCCCGGTTCGTCGCCGAGAGGCGGCGGGCTGAGCGGGGCGTCAAGAGCCT
>JAKBCT010000038.1 GCA_021807655.1 Actinomycetes bacterium
ATCACGACCGCGACGCCGCGGCCGTCCAGGGCCAGATCGTCCAACAGCACGCGCACGGTGCCCCCGCGCCACTCGCGTTGATCCCCGTTGATGGTGATCACCGGTGGTCCAGCGCTTCGAGCGCGTCGGTCGCCGCAAGCGGCGCCACCGTGACGCCGTGGCGATAGTGTCCCGACGTCCACGTCCAGCCGGTGCCGGGAAGCTCAGCCACAAAGGGCCGAAGGTCTGCCGTCGCCGGTCGCAGACCGTTGCGAACCTCGAGGAACGTCGCCGCTTCCAGTTCGGGCACGATGTCCAGACCGTCGCGCAGCAGACGCTGGAGCTCGCCGACCTCGACGAGCGGCTCCGCCTTCTCCTCCGCGGTGGCGCCGAGCACGCAGTAGCCCCCGGGTCGGCTCACCATGTAGAACGCCCGTCCGCGCAAAAACGCGCGCACCGTCGGCGCTCCGTGGCGGTCAATGCCCCGCACCCGCACCGTGACACCGCGCACCGGGCGAACGTGCGCCGATGACGGCTCACCCAGTCCCGGGGGCAGTCCCGCCGCCCCCGTCGCCACGATTCCCAGATCGGCCTCGGTCACCCCGGACGCACTGCGCACCGCCACGCCATGGGTTCGCGCGAGGACCTCGGTCACTCGTTCCTCGATCAAGCGCACCGAGAGGCACTGGTTGGCCTCGAGTAACTGGGCGACGGCGGCGTCCGGGTCGAGCCACGCGTCTTCGCCCATGAAGAGGCCCTCGCGCAGTCGGGTCGTGATGCCGCGAAACATCTCGGGCTCCTCGTCGCGCGTGACCGTGCGCAGCGGTGCGCCAAAGCGTTCGGCGACGCCACGAAACTGCTCAATGAGCCGGCGATCGCCGCCGTCCCAGCCGACGATCAACGTACCCGTCTGGGTGATCGAAAGCTCGTAGCCGGTCAGTTCGGCGAGCTCGTGCGCTAACGCGCGCCAGGCGCTGAGTGCTCCCTGTTGGTACCGGTAGTTCTCCTCGTCACCGGGCGCGATCTCCGCGGTCGGCGCGAGCATGCCCGCGGCGGCGTGGGTCGCGCCCATCGCGGGCGCCGGATCGAGGATCGTCACCCGGTAGCCGCGTCGCGCCAGTCGAAACGCGGTGGTGAGACCAATGATGCCCGCGCCCACGATGATGACCGAACGATCGCTAGCACTCACGCGCCTAGCGTACGTCGCGAGCGTTGGCTGGCGATTCGGTATAGTGGCGTCGGGTCAGCGTTGCCCCGTGCCCGTGACGCTATGACCAGAACCCTCTACGACCCCGCCTTCGAACACGACGCCTGCGGCGTCGGGGTGGTGGCTGACCTCACCAGAGAGCGTACGCATCGCACAATCGCCGACGCACTGGTGATTCTCGAGAATCTCGAGCACCGCGGTGCGACCGGTGCAGACGTGGACTCGGGCGACGGCGCCGGTGTCTTGATGCAGATGCCTGACGAGGCCGTGCGGCGCTGGTTCGAGCAGGTTCCCCCGCTGGGCGAGTACGGCGTCGCCCAGTGGATGATCGACCGCTCCGTCACCGCGCAATTCACCCGCACCGCCGAGCGTTTCGCCGAGCGCCTCGGCCTGCAAAGTCTCGGCTGGCGCGACGTTCCCGTCGACTCGAGCATTCTGGGACCGACGTCGGCCTCGAGCGAGCCGCGCTTTGTCATGCAGCTCCTGGCGAGTCGAACCGCGCGTTCTTCACGTGATCTGGAGAACGCGCTTTTCTGCCTGCGCCGGCTCGTCGAACACGACACCGGTGCGTACGCCGCGTCGTGTTCGTCGACCGTGCTCGTCTACAAGGGCATGCTGAGCAACCCCCAGCTGCGCCGTTACTTCGCTGACCTCACCGATCCGGTGCTCGCCTCGGCGGTCGCCGTGGTTCACAGTCGCTTCTCCACCAATACGTTGCCGCGCTGGGAGCTCGCCCAACCGTTTCGATTCATCGCCCACAACGGCGAGATCAACACCATCCGGGGCAACCGGAACTGGATAACCGCCCGCGAGACGACCCTGCACGCCGCGACGCTGCCGGTGCCCCTGGGCGAGCTCACGCCGATCATCACCGAGTCGATGAGCGATTCCGCCAGCTTCGACGAGGTGGTCGAACTGCTCGTTCGCGCCGGACGATCGCTGCCGCACGCCATTCTCATGATGGTTCCCGAGGCCTGGGAGCGCTCGACGACCATGGACCCCGAGCGCCGAGACTTCTACCGCTATCACGCGGCGCTCATGGAGCCGTGGGATGGACCGGCCTCGATCACCTTCTGTGACGGCCGCGTGGTCGGCGCGGTACTGGATCGAAACGGACTTCGACCGGCTCGCTACTGGGTCACCAACGACGACCGGGTGATCTTCGCGAGCGAGGTGGGCGTCCTTGCGATTGATCCCGCTTCGGTCATCGCCAAGGGTCGCCTCCAGCCCGGCAAGGTCTTTCTCGTCGACTTAGAACAGGGTCGAATCATCCACGACGACGAAGTCAAGGGTGAACTCGCGCGACGAGCGCCCTACGGCCGGTGGCTGCACGATGGCCAGGTCACCCTCGAAGACCTCGACCAGCGCCCGATGCTGTTGCCGAGCTACGCGTCGGTGCGCCAGCGCCAGCGCGCCTTTGGCTACAGCGACGAAGACCTGCGACTCATCGTTCGTCACATGGCCCAGGTGGGCGAGGAACCGATCGGCTCGATGGGGTCCGACAGCGCGCTGCCGGTGCTGTCGGCTAAGCCGCGCTCGCTGTTCGACTACTTCAGCCAGCTCTTCGCCCAGGTGACCAATCCGCCACTCGACGCGATCCGTGAAGAGCTCGTCACCTCGACGCGCGTCTCGCTCGGTGGCGAGGAGAACCTGCTCAGCGAGAGCCCATCGCACTGTCACCAGATTGTGCTGCCCTCGCCGGTGCTGAGCATCGAGGACCTGGCCAAGCTGCGCTACGTGAACGAAAGCGCGCAGGTGAGCGGCTTCACGCCAGTGGCCCTCGACGGCCTCTTTGACGTCGAGGGACTCGGTGATCCCAGCGAACGACTGGCCAGCGCGGTCGATCGCCTCGCCGACGAGACGGTCGAACGGGTTCGCGCGGGGACCAACATCGTCATTCTCTCGGACCGAAACACCAGCGCGACCCAGGCGGCGATACCTAGCCTCCTGCTCGTTTCGGCCGTGCACCACCGCCTGGTCGCCGAGCACCTGCGCACGCGCGCGGCGCTCATCGTGGAGGCGGGTGACGTGCGCGAGGTCCATCACGTCGCCCTGCTCATTGGCTTCGGAGCGTCGGCGGTATGCCCGTACCTCGCCTACGAGTCGATCGACGCGCTCGTCGATCAGGGCGAGATCGATCAGCGAACCGCGTACGACGCGCGGTACCAGTACGCCAAGGCCCTGACCAAGGGCCTGGTGAAGGTGATGTCCAAGATGGGCGTCTCCACCGTGGCGAGCTACGTGGGCTCTCAGCTGTTCGAGGCGCTCGGACTCGACGACGATCTGCTGGGCCGCTACTTTCCGGGTTTTAGGTCCCGGATCGGGGGTGCCGGACTGGCGCGCATCGCCCGCGATCTGCTCGCCTGGCACGCCGCCGCCTACGGCGCCGGCGTACCGGCCCCGCTGCCCAACGTCGGGGAGTACCAGTGGCGCCGCGATGGCGAACTGCACCTCTTCAATCCCCACACCGTTCAGAAGTTGCAGCACGCGACGCGAGAAGGACGCTACGACATCTTCAAGCAGTACAGCGCGCTGGTCGACGACCAGTCGCGGGCCCCGTTGACCCTGCGGGCCATGTTCGACCTGATACCGGCGCCTGAGCCGACGCCCCTCGAACAGGTCGAAAGCGTGTCGTCCATCGTGCGGCGATTCTCGACGGGGGCGATGTCCTATGGCTCCATTAGCCAAGAGGCGCACGTCACGCTCGCGATCGCGATGAACCGCCTGGGGGCGAAATCGAACACGGGCGAGGGCGGCGAGGATGCGGACCGCTTCGACACGAGCGACCCCATAAACAATCGCCGCTCGGCGATCAAGCAGGTGGCCTCGGGTCGCTTCGGCGTCACCAGCCGGTACCTGGTGAACGCCGATGACCTCCAGATCAAGATGGCCCAGGGAGCCAAACCCGGTGAAGGCGGGCAGCTGCCCGGGACCAAGGTCTACCCCTGGATCGCCGCCACGCGACACTCCACCCCCGGCGTCGGCCTGATCTCGCCACCGCCGCACCACGACATCTACTCGATCGAGGACCTGGCGCAGCTCATCTACGACCTCAAGAGCGCGAACACCGCGGCGCGCATCCACGTCAAGCTGGTCAGCGAACAGGGAGTGGGCACCATCGCCGCGGGTGTCGCCAAGGCCCACGCCGACGTCATACTGATCTCGGGTCACGACGGCGGCACCGGCGCCGCGCCCCTCACGTCGCTCAAGCACGCGGGTACACCCTGGGAACTTGGGCTCAGCGAAGCGCACCACACGTTGGCCGCCAACGGGCTGCGCAGCCGAGTGGTCCTGCAGGTCGACGGCCAGTTGAAGACTGGCCGCGACGTGATCATCGCGGCCATGCTCGGCGCGGAGGAGTTTGGCTTCGCGACGGCGCCCCTGGTGGTCTCGGGATGCGTCATGATGCGCGTCTGTCACCTCGACACGTGCCCGGTCGGCATCGCCACACAGAACCCCGCGCTGCGCGAGCGCTTCAGCGGCCGACCCGAGTTCGTCCAGAACTTCTTCGAATTCGTGGCCACCGAGGTTCGCGAGTACCTCAGCCTCATGGGTCTTCGCACACTGGATGAACTGGTCGGTGATCCGTCGCACCTCGGCGTCGACGTCGACGTCGCGAGTCGCCACGGCCTCGACCTGAGCTCGTTGCTTCACGCCGTGCCCGCCGAGCAGCGGCGCCAGCGCCGCGCTCAGGATCACGGACTGGCCCAGGCGCTGGACTGGCGCTTCCTGGACGACGCACTCGCCGCCATCGAGGCGGGTGACTCCTTCGAGTACCGCGGTCAAGTCAACAACGTGCACCGAGCGGTGGGCACGTTGACCGGTAGCGCGATAACGCGCCGCCTGGGCGAACGCACGCTCGTCGACGACACCGTGACGCTCAGGCTCGAGGGCTCCGCGGGCCAGAGCCTCGGCGCCTTTATCCCCAAGGGGTTAACGATTCGGCTACGCGGGGACTGCAATGACTACGTGGGCAAGGGTCTCTCGGGTGGCCGCGTCGTTGTCGTGCCACCCGACGAGTCAACTTTCGAGCGAGACGGTAACATCATCGCCGGTAACGTCATCGGCTACGGGGCGACCGGCGGCGAACTGTTCTTGAGTGGTGTGGTGGGGGAGCGATGCGCCGTTCGTAACTCGGGCGCGACCATCGTGGTCGAGGGAACCGGCGACCACGCGTGCGAGTACATGACCGGTGGCGTCGTCGTGATCCTGGGCTCGGTCGGGCGCAACGTCGCCGCCGGCATGTCCGGCGGTACCCTCTATCTCTACGATCCCGACCAGCGGGTCCACGACGTGCTGAGCGCCGGCGTCTACGAAGTGGATCCCCTCGAGTACGACGACGATACGCTGCTGCGAACGCTGCTCGATCGATACGTCGATGAAACCCAGTCACCGCTCTGCGAGGCGATCCTGGGCGACTGGCGTCGGACGCGGATGCACTTCGTTCGCGTGGAGACTTCCGAGTACCAGCGGGCGCGAGACGAGTTGCGCAATGGGTAAGCCCACTGGCTTTCTTGAACACCCGCGTCGTGAACCCGAGCACCGCCCGGTCGCTGTTCGACTGCGCGATTGGCGCGAGGTCTACGAGCCCCAGGGCGACCACCAGATTGCCCAACAGGCTTCGCGTTGTATGGACTGCGGAATTCCCTTTTGCACGCAGGGTTGCCCCCTGGGCAATCGGATTCCGCTATTCAATGACTCGACGTATCGCGAGCGCTGGGACCTCGCCGCGACCCAGTTGTTCGCAACCAACAACTTCCCCGAATTCACGGGACGACTGTGTCCCGCGCCGTGCGAATCCGCCTGCGTCTTGTCGCTCAACAACGCGCCGGTGACCATCGAACGCGTTGAGTACGAGGTCGCCGAGCACGCCTTCGCGCTCGGACTGCCCGTGCAGGTCGTTCCGGCCGAGGAGAGCGGCTGGCGCGTCGCGATCGTCGGATCGGGCCCCGCCGGCCTCGCCGCGGCCGCTCAGCTGCGTAGCGTTGGCCACCGCGTCACCGTGTTCGAGCGCGCCGACGACGCCGGTGGCCTGTTGCGCTACGGCATTCCGGCCTTCAAATTGGAAAAGGCGGTGTTGGAACGCCGACTGAGCGTGATGCGCGACGCCGGCGTGGACTTTCGCTGCGGCGTGGCCATTGGGCCCGACGCCACGTCGCTCGAAGACCTGCGGCGTGACTACGACGCGGTCCTGCTCGCGGTGGGAGCGACCGTGGCGCGTCAGCTCGCGGTACCCGGGGGTGACCGCGACGGCGTCGTGCTGGCGATGACGTATCTGGAAGACGCGAATCGAGCCGTCGCCGGGGCGAGACCACCGGTCATCGACGCGCACGGCCGACACGTGTTGATTCTCGGTGGCGGGGACACGGGTTCAGACTGCCTGGGCACCGCGCACCGCCAGGGCGCGGCGTCAGTCACCCAAATCGAAATCCTCGAGCGCCCCCCGAACGAACGCCCGGCTGATCAGCCGTGGCCAACGATGGCCCGTGTTTACAAGACCTCCACGTCGCACGAAGAGGGCGGCGCTCGCGTGTTCGCGACCCAAACCGAGGAGTTCATCGGTCCCGACCGGGTATCGGCCGCCGTGCTTCGTCACCTGGACACTGGTCACGTGGAGAGGGTGCCGGCCGACCTCGTGCTGATCGCCGCCGGCTTCACCGGACCTGATCTCGCCGGACTCGGGCTCGCCGCGCCCCAATTCATGACCGATCGCTCGACGCTGCTCGTGGACCCCACGTGGCGAGTCTCGGCCTTCGCGGACTCGCCGGTCTTCGCCTGCGGTGACGCCGTGCGCGGGCAAAGTCTGATCGTGTGGGCGATCGCCGAGGGTCGCAGCGCCGCGGCGGCCGTTGACGCGTCCCTACGGGGCACCACCACGCTCGCGGCGCCCGTTACGCCCTACAGCGCCACCTGGTGACGTTGCGCGAGCGAACTTTGTAGCATCGTTCTAAGGAGAACGGAGCGGCCATGCAAAGCACGATGCAGGATTCACCACTGCTTATTAGCGGCATCATCCGACACGGCGAGTGGGTCTACGCGAACAAGGTTGTCTATACCGTTGAGCCCGACGGCGTGCGCGAGGCCAGCTTCAAAAGCATCGCTCTTCGAGCCGAACGCTTGGCCGCGGCGCTGGGGCGCTTGGGCGTCGGTGAATCAACGCGGGTCGGCACCTTCATGTGGAACAACCAGGTGCACATGGAGGCCTACCTAGCCGTTCCCGCCATGGGGGCCGTTTTGCACACGCTCAATATTCGGCTCTTTCCCGAACAACTCGCCTTCATCATCAATCACGCTCAAGACGAGGTGATCATCGTCGATCACACCCTGGTGCCGCTGCTCGCGAAGATTCGCCACGAGATCCCAACGGTGCGCCACTTCATCGTGAACGGGCCCGACGAGTCCGGCGCGCTCGGCGAAACGATCGACTACGAAGCCTTCATCGGCGCCGAGGAACCCGGCTACGTCTGGCCCGATCTCGACGAGCGCTCGGCCGCGATCATGTGCTACACGTCGGGGACCACGGGCAATCCCAAGGGGGTCGTCTATTCCCACCGCTCGACCTGGCTCCACTCTCTCGCCTCGACGACGGCAAACTCAATCGGCCTATGCGAGAAGGATCGGTGCTTGCTCATCGTGCCGATGTTTCACGTCAATGCGTGGGGCGCCGTCTACACCGCCTTCTTCGCCGGCACGGAACTGA
>JAKBCT010000039.1 GCA_021807655.1 Actinomycetes bacterium
CAGTACTTCGAGATCTGGGCACGCGCCAACGACGTCGTTTTTCGTTTCGAACCGGCCGACGACTACGCCGGACACCCGGCCGATCCCCCGGGCGACGTCGCACGGGCCTTCGACGGTGGCGAGGTCCAGCCGGGACGCCGACTCGTGCTGGCGCTGCGCTCGCCGGCGACCGGCACCATCGACGGTGCCATGGTGTGGGGCTTTCGCGAGCGCCGAATTCCCAGCGACGCCACGATCGCCGTGCTGAACCAGATCATCTCGCTCGTCGAAGTCGGCCTCGAGCGCGAGTTGCTGCGCCGCTCGACCGACCTCGAACTTTCCGTGTGGCACGCGCGCGCCATCCACGATCCCCTGACCGGGCTGCGCAATCGAGCGTCGCTCGCCGACACCTTCTACCAGTTGGCCTCGTTCGATGACCGCAACCCGGTGCCACAGATGGCGGCCGTGATGGTCGACGTCGACCACTTCAAAGCGGTCAACGACACGTTCGGGCACGCCGTCGGCGACGTCGTGATTCAGCGCGTCGCTCGGGCCATCGCCGAGAGCGTGCGTCCGAGTGACTCGTCGTTTCGCCTCGGCGGTGAGGAGTTCCTGGTGCTCATCTCCAACGTGGACGCCGAAACGGCTCGACGCGCCGCCGAGCGAATACGTGAACGGGTCGCCCATCCCTCGGTCGACGTTCCCGTGGTGAGCGTCAGCGTGGGGGTGGCGTGTCGACGAGCCGGCGAAGATCTCGAGTCACTGTTGCGCCGCGGCGACGACGCACTGTACGTGGCCAAGAGCAATGGTCGCGACCGCGTCGAAATGGCGGCCGACGACCGGTGATCAGCCGACGGGGTCGAGCAAGGTGATGGCACGACCAAAGAACGTCGGCACCGCCGCCGCATCGACCGCGGGCGAAAAGAGCGACCCCTGGCCCAAGTCACAGCCCAGTTCTCGTAGCCGGGCGTACTGGGCACGCGTCGCCACTCCCTGAACGAGCACCGTGATCGCCAGCTGTCTTCCCAGGGCCACGACGGCCTCGATCAGCGCGTGCACCGCCAACTCGTCGCGAGACGCACCCATAAACCACGGATCGATCTTGATCGTGCGGGGACGAACGATGGTCAGGTGGCGCAACGATGAGAACCCCACGCCAAAGTTGCCAATGGCGAACGTGATTCCGCGACTCGCCAATCGTTCCATCGCCGCCCCCGGCGCGTCGTCGAGCGACGCCGACCCATCGGTCACTTCGATAACGAGCCGTTCGGGCGCCACCGCACTCGCGGCCAACTCGCGCTCGATCATCTCCTCGAACCCCGGGGCCCCGCACTGACGCGCCGAGAAATTGATCGATACGTACGCGTGGTCGCCAACGTCGGACCACGCGCGGACTTCGCGCAGGGCCTCGCGCAGGACGAAGGCGCCGAGCTCCTCGCTCAAACCGGTCTGATGGGCGAGCGTCGAGACGACGTCGGCCGACACGAGTCCGTGCACCGGGTGTCGCCACCGCGTCAGCGCCTCGAAGCCGACGACCACGAGCGTCGCGAGGTCGACGATGGGCTGGTACTGCACGGCGATCTCGCCGCGGGCCATCGCGTGACGAAGGTCGGCGCCAAGGTCGACGTGGCCGCTCGTCGCCCCACGCGCGTCGGGGGCGAAGACCGCCGCCCGGCCCTTACCGCTGCGTTTCGCTTCGTACAGCGCCGCGTCGGCGTCACGTACGAGCGACGTGCGGTCGAGCCGGTCGCGGTCAAAGACGACGATGCCGATGCTGGCGCGTTGCTCGACCACCGCCCCGCCAATCGTGAACGGCGCGCCGAGACCGTCGAGAATGCGCGCGGCTACCGGTTCGATCTCCTCGGGCGAGCTCAGCCCTTCGGCGAGGTACAGGAACTCGTCGCCGCCGAACCGACAGAGCGTGTCCGAGGTCCGCGTCAACGACTCCATGCGCTGCGCGGTCGCCGCGAGCAACTCGTCACCCGCCACGTGACCGCGGGTGTCGTTGATCAACTTGAAGTCGTCGAGGTCGATGAGCATCACCGCGCCGTAGCCGCCGTGGCGGTCAACCCGCTCGAAGGCGTGGGTGAGGCGATCGTCGAAGAGTGCGCGATTGGCCAACCCGGTCAAGGGATCGTGCAGGGCCCGGTGCGCGAGCTGATCGGTCAACTCACGTTCTTCGGTGACGTCTCGTTCGGAACTGACGTAGTAGAGGGGAGTGCCCTGCTCATCTCGAGCGGTCGACTTGGCGACTTCGACAACCACGACGCGGCCACCGCGCTGGACGTAGCGTTTCACGTAGCGCACCCGATCAACTTCGCCCGACACGAGTTGGCGGTGCACCGACTCGGTGATGCCGACGTCGGCGGGGTGCGTAAAGGTGGAAGAGTCACGACCGAGCAGCTCGTCGCGCCCCAAGCCAAGCATCTCGCAGAAGGCGTCGTTGACCGCCAGGCACCGGTCGTCGAGATCAGTGAAGGCCATCGGCGCCATATTGTCCTCGAATGCGAGGCGGAACCGCTGCTCGATTTCGTCGCGGGCTCGGGCCGTGGCGCGATCGGCACTGTCGTCGCGCATGAGCACGATGATCCACGGCTGACCACCGAGGACGATCGGCGCGAGCGCGATGTCGACGGCCAACTCGCTACCGTCGTGGCGCCGCAGCGTCAGGTTGAGGCGGCGACCCATCGTGCGCACGCGACCCGCGGAGGCGAAGTTCCGGCGTAGACCGACGTGCGCGTCGCGGTAACGCTCGGGAAGCAGGACCTCGACGGAACGACCAACGAGTTCGTCGAGCTCGTAGCCCGCCAGCGCGAGAAAGAGCGGGTTCGCGTGGCGAACTATCCCACCCTCGTCGACGAAGGCGATGCCGTCGGGCAGGACGTGCAGGAGTCGATCCCACGTGAGCGGATGCTGCTCGAGAAAGTCAATGAATGCCTGGCGCTCGGGATTCGTCGACATCGATCTTGTGTCCCCTTCGCGGCGCGAACGCCCGACGTGGCACCGGCCGTCCCCGTCGTTCGCTTCGAACAACTACCGATGGTAGCCACTCGTGCGAGCGACCGATCTCCACGACCGCACCGTCCTCGGGCCCCGCGTTGCTGGTCACGCTACCAGTGGCGTGACCAACCGTTTGGTCCCGATGATCGCACGGCGGTGGCTCCCTCGCTCGATACGCTGGCGGGCGTGGGACTTTCCACGTATCGCGGATGCACGCGCGCACAGAAGCGGTTGGTGCTGCACGCGTACTGGTCCCGCCGTGTTACCGAGTCCGAGCAGATCACACGGGCCGCTCGCGAGTACGGCCCGTACGCGCTGGTGATGATCGGCTTCATCACCGTTGAACTCGCCATCGTGTCGATCGCACTAGCGACCGACGGCGACCGATGGGCGTGGATCGCGGTGCTCGCAACGGCGTTCAGTGCACTCGCGACCTGGTGGACTGAGGTCTGCCGGCGCGCGACGACGCGACGCCTACCGGCCGGGGCCCACGCGGTCGCCGCGAGCGATTGACCCCGACCGTGCGTAAGCGACCGGCTTGGATCGATGACCGACGCCTCCGCTCGAGCCAATTCGCTGACCGATGACGCGAATTAAAGGGGGCCACCCCGTGCTAGAAGTCGCCGGCGGCGAACTCGCGACAGCGAAGACAACTTGCCTCACGGGTCACCGGGTCACCCCGGACGCTGAGTCCGCACAGCGTGGTCGTCTGGGCACCGAGGCGGCGGTAGTGAACGTCGTCGTAGTAGTCGCTAGCCGCCTTCACCGCTACGAGTCCCTCCACGGTCTCGACTGTACTCAACGAGGTAGGCGGCACCCGACGGTTGCGGCGGCGCAACCGAAAGCGGACTAGTCGGTATCTGTCACGCGCGCCGTTCGGTGCGGCGAGCCCTACCGGATCGGCCGTCATCTCGTACTCGGTGCGGCTGGAGGGATTCGAACCCCCGACCCTCGGTTCCGAAGACCGATGCTCTATCCGCTGAGCTACAGCCGCGTCGCCCAATCAGCCACGAGGCTAGTTGGTAGGTGGGCGAGACCGGACGCCCCGACGGGCGAGTTGCTCGCCGGGCGCCATCGACCGACCAACGACCGTGACGGTCCCACCACATCCTCCCTATTGATCCGACGGGGAAGCGGTCTCGGTGGCCCGTAACCACGGCCACCGCGACGCCGTCAGGCTTCGCTCGGCGCGTCACCTCTCGTCGCGCGGTCCGCCGGCGTGGTTCGTTACCATGGTGTCCGCGACCGTCGCGCGGGTGCAACGAAGAAGGCAGCGATGACCAGAGTCAGCACGTACCTGAACTTTCCCGGACAGAGTGAAGAGGCGCTCACGTACTATCGAGACCTCTTTTCCACGCGCTTCGTTGGCCCAATCCTGCGATTTGGTGACATGTCGATACCGGGAGCGCCCGAGCTCTCGCACGAGGACGCCGACAAGATCATGCACATGGAGGTGGAGATCGCGGCCGGCCACGTTCTGATGGCGACCGACACATTGGCGTCGATGGGTCAGCACGTGCGCGTCGGTAACAATACGACCATCGTGGTGGAGTGTGACGACGCCACCGAAGTCGATCGACTGTACGCCGGACTAGCGGCGGGCGTCGAGGAGACGGCACCGTCGATCCAGCCGTGGGGCCAGTACTGGTCGACGTGCCTCGATCGCTTCGGTATCCGATGGATGATCACGACGGCAATGGAGGCGTAGTCGCGTCCCGCGGCGCCATTGTCCCGCGTCCCCGAGGCGACTCGCGCTGGGGCGATAGCCGTCGACGCCAGTCCTCTCGGTGCGGCTGGAGGGATTCGAACCCCCGACCCTCGGTTCCGTAGACCGATGCTCTAATCCGCTGAGCTACAGCCGCAGTGATGCAGGCCCACCATCCTACCTCGTCGACGAACTGGCCCTACCATGCGTACGTGGACGCACACGAACTCGCCTCTCGTATCGACCAAGCCAGTGCGACCATGGTGGCCCTGCGCCACGATCTGCACGCGCACCCCGAACTCTCCTTCGCCGAACATCGCACCACGGCGGTGATTCGAGACCGCCTGATCGAGCTCGGGTGGAACGTCGCCCCGAGTCCCACTGACACCGGCGCCATCGCAACACTGGCCGGCCCGCGACCGGGCCGACGCGTGCTGCTGCGAGCCGACATCGACGCACTCCCGGTCGCCGAAGAGCGCGACCTGGCGTACCGGTCGGTCCACGAGGGGGTGATGCACGCCTGCGGCCACGACGTCCATACGGCGGCCCTGCTGGGCGTCGCCGAGGTGCTCGCCGGCTGGCCCGACCTGGCCGGGTCATTCACCCTCGTCTTCCAGCCGGCCGAAGAGGGACTGGGCGGCGCGCGAGCAATGGTCGAAGGCGGCGTGCTCGACCGCCACCCCGCCGACGCCGTGATCGGCGGCCACGTGACCTCGCTCTTTCCCGTCGGACTGGTCGCCACGCGCCCCGGCGTGGTCATGAGCCGCGCCACGGCGTTCCGCGTCGACCTCCAGGGACGCGGCGGGCACGGCGCGCTCGCTGGCGTCGAGGGGAACGTCGTGCTCGCGGTGGCCCACTTGGTGACTCGCCTAAGCGAAGTCGTAGACGGACTCGAGTCCGATGGCGCGCGGTGTGCCTGCTCCGCCGGGGTTGTTCAGGCGGGCACGGCCAACAACGTCGTGCCGAGCACGGCGCTGATTCGCGGGACGCTGCGCACGTTCACCCAAGCCAACTACGACCTTGCGATGGGACGACTGACGGGCCTGATCGCCTCCCTGGAGTCCACCTTCGCCGTGCGCGGCACGCTCACGCTCACCGAGGGATCACCGGCCGTCGTCAACGATCCCGACGTGACCGCCGCGGTGAGTCAGGCCGCGCGCGCCATCGTCGGCGACCTCTTCATCGACGCGATGCCGCCCACCTCGGCGAGCGATGACGTCTCGGAGTTCCTGAACCGCATTCCGGGCTGCTACTTCTTTGTCGGGGGGGCCCTCCCCGACGGCTCAAGCGGCTCGCATCACGGCCCCGACTTCGCCGTCGACGACGATGCGGTGCGCGTCATGGCTCACGTCCTCAGCGCCAGCGCCCTCGCTCTCGCCGCCCCCTAGAACAGCCGCGCGGCACCGCGCATCGACGCCTCGTTCCCCTCGATGGTCACCGCCGCATCGACCGACGCGAACCAGGTCGGATCCACGCGCCGCGCGTTACCCCCCGCGAGGTGCACCGCGTCGGCCGAAAACTCGACGACGAACTCCTCGATGATCGTTCCCAAGTCGGTGCGCCAGCGCGTCTCGTCCGCGGCGCGGGCCGTTTCGCCCAGCGTCTGGTCGTAGGTGCGGCCGTCGCGACGGACCTCGGCGCCCACGTCGCGAACCCTGGTCGACACGCCGTCGACTTCGAGGGCGAGACCGAGACCGGTACCCAGGGTGAGTACGACTTCGACGCCGGTGCCGCGACAGCTGCCCAGGGCGGCGAGCGTCGCGTCGTTGACCACGCGCACGTCGAGCCGAGTTGCGGCCCGCAGCGCATCCTGCAGGGCGAAGCCGCGCCACTGGTGGTCCAGGTCGGGATCGACCTCGGTCGTCACGCCCCCGCGACGGGCCAGGTTGCCCGGCGCGATCACGCGTCCATCGGCGAACTGGCCCGGAAAGCCCACCCCCACGCGCGCGCAGCCACTGCGCGCCGCGCGGCTGGCGATGACGCGAACCAGGCGTGTCGGGGTGAGCGGGTACGGCGTCGGCCGGCGGCGCACGGCGTCGAGGACCACGCCGGCGGCGTCGACGGTGGCGAACTTGATCGTGGTCGCCCCCACGTCGACGGCAAAGATCGCGTCGCTGCGCTCCCCCTCGTCGGCCATCTGCGAATCGTACCGAGTCAGCGTGCGCCGCGCGGTCGCAGTCGCCGATCACGCCACCAGGGTCGCACTCGGATGGTGACCGCACGGCGGTGACCGGCGACGACCAACGCGGTGCCGCGCGGACGTTCGCGCAGCGACACGGGTTGGGGTCTCGTCGGCGGCGTCGGTCGCGACGAGCGACGTGGGCGCTCCATCGAGATCTCGGGCACGTACGTCGCCGCGGAGGGATCGGCGAGGCCGGCCATCACCAGCCGCGTCGCGTGATTGTTGACGATGGTTGCGGCACGCGGACCCCAGCGGGCGGCCAGCTGGGCGAAGTCTTGGACCACGGTGATGAGCGTCACCGAGAGGCCGACCAGGGTCGCGGCCAGCTGGTCGAGCTCTTCGAGGGGCGCGACCACCGCCGCCTCGTCCAGCACCAGCAGGAGTGGTCGGGCGAGCCCCTCGTCGATCCGTCGCTGCTGCGCGTCCAGGACCGCGCGAAGCGCGCCCGAGAAGAGCGGCTGGTAGTGCGCCTGTTCACCGCGCGGACTGCACAGGTAGAGAGTGTGCGATCCGTCGACCACGGCACGCACGCGGGCGCGCGGCTGGTCAAAGCGCCACGGCAGCAGCATCGTCTCGGCCGTGGTGATCACGCCGTCGAGCGTTCTCGCCTCGTGACCGAGGAAGTCACCAATCACCCGCGCGGCCAGGCTCGTCGGCTCGTCGGACCACGCGCCGAGATCACGCGACTCCAGCAGCGTGGCCACGTCCACGATCGAGGCACCGAGCTCGGTCGCCCGGGTAAAGAGCGCCCCCACCAGCTTGACCGCCAGCGTGTTCCAAAACTCGGTGTCGCCGTGGCCCGACCGCACCGTCAGATCACGCGCCACCCGTAACGCCTCGCGCATGGTTCCAACCCCCTCGAGGGGGTCCCAGGTGAGCCCGTCGTCGGAGCCGGGATCCAGGATCTGCACGTCGCCCAGCGCACTGCGCCAGGGGAGTGTCGAG
>JAKBCT010000007.1 GCA_021807655.1 Actinomycetes bacterium
ATATTGAACACGCCGGCGGGCAGGCCGACCTCATCGATGATGTCGGCGAGGAGGAACGCGTTCACCGGCGCAACCTCGCTGGGCTTAAGAACGATGGTGCATCCAGCGGCCAGTGCCGCGGCCACCTTGTTCGCGATCTGGTGCAGCGGGTAGTTCCACGGCGTGATGGCCGCCACCACGCCGACGGGCTCGCGTACGAGCGTCGAGTTGCCAACTTCTTCCTCCCAGACGAAGTCAGCGGCCCGACGGGCGTTATCGGCGAAGGTCGCGATGGGCAGACCAACCTGGATTCCCTTGGCGAGCATGAGCGGCATGCCGACCTCGTGGGCAATGGTCTCGGCGATGTCGTCGCTGCGTTCGGCCAACTTTTCCGAGATCCGCTGCAGGAATTCGGAACGCTCCTTCGGACTCGTGTTCGACCACGCCGTGAACGCCGCGGCCGCCGCGTCGACCGCGGCATTGGCCTCGGCGACCGTGCCGACCGGTACGGTCGCGTACAGCTCACCGGTGGCCGAATCGGTCACCGCAAGGACGTCAGCCGACGACGCGGTTACCCACGAGCCGTTGATGAAAAATGAGTCACGAACAATGGTCATGGTTCCCCCTCGGGGCGCGAGCGGGCCCCGAGGCAGAATCTACACGGGTCCGTCGAAAGTAGTGACGTGACGCGCCGAAGTCATTGGGGTGAGCGACGGGGGTCGAACCCGCGACCTCCAGGACCACAACCTGGCGCTCTAACCAACTGAGCTACGCCCACCAAGAACTTCCAGTATGGCACAGCGCGTACTTCGCGGCCCGTGGCGCACCGTCACCGTATTCTTCGGTACGCTTCGATCACGCCTCCGTAGCTCAACTGGATAGAGCAGACGGCTTCTACCCGTCAGGTTGCGGGTTCGACTCCTGCCGGGGGCACGTATGGCGATACCGTTTCGAATGCAAGCTCCGAGTGTGCGGTCAGCGAGGCTCGACCGTCGTGGCCGCTGGTGCAGGTCGGGTTCGACACGCGACGAGCGTGACCCGGTGGCGCCCCACGGCTCGGGAACAAAGGGCAACGCCGTTTCGGCGTTGCGTCGGGTTTTCATTGCGTCCACCGCCTCGCTCGTCCTAGCGGGGACTATCGCCGTGACCTCGGCGTTCGCGGGCGTCGCTAAGCCGGCGCGGCTGATTGTTCCCCGTGGCGCAACGGCGCTGTACTGGAGTTACCCGATGCCGTTGCCATCGGGAACCCACGACGGCACGATCCGGATCACCAACCCCAACACCATCGCTCGCGTGCTCGACATGGTGAATGCCTTGCCGGTCTCGACGTACCGAGCGGATCAAATCTGTCCCATGGACCTGATGGTCCCCGATGTCCTTCGTTTTTCGCGATCGACCGCGGCCGCGGCGTTCGCGGTCGTGGTCTTCCAATTGGGCGGCTGTCCCACGGCGACCGTCTATCGGCACGGCGTTGCGCAGCGTCCGACGCTCGGTGGCTGGTCGCTGCCAAACCAGTACGCCGCGATCGAAAAGGTGATGTCACCGCGGGGTCAACCTCTCACGTAACTACGGTGTCGAAGCGCTGAGCGCCTCACCGTCACGCCGTGGCGAACATCGGCCGAATGGTCAGTCGTGTGGCGCGTTGCGTGGTGGAAATTGGTTCACGTGACTCTGGGGATTCGTGGCGTCCACTCGACCCCACCGTCGGCGGTTTCCCACAGCGTTGAGGTGTTTCCGTAATTGGCGAATGGCTCAAGGATGACGCCGCGTTGTGCGCTAAAGAAGATGGGCGCTTGCGTCGAGCTGCCCGTGTTGCCAATCTCTGGCGAGGCGAGCTGCCAACGTGCTCCACCGTCTCGGCTGACGAGCAACGCCGTCCGATCACCCGAAATGAACAGCGAGTTCGTGGGTGCCGCGACCACGGCGCCCACGTAGCCGGCGTTGAGCACGGGACTCGGGCAGCTTCGGCGACTCGGCGTGATGCAGTCGGCCATGACCTTCCACGAGCGTCCGCCGTTCGTCGAACGCAGCACCGACTTCAGTTCTTCGCCAGCGCTCGCTTCGGTGGCGCATACGGCGTAGAGAGAAGCGCCGCGGCCGGCCGCAATCGAAATGGACATGACGTTGAGGTCCCGCGGCATCGCGCACGAAACCACGCGGCGCGACCACCGTGCGCCGCCGTCGGCGGTTATCCAGAACGACGTTCGCCCGAGATTGCGCGAGCCACCCTGCGGGGCCGACTCGAGTATCGCGCGTCGAGAACTGACGCGCACTAGAAAGGTCTGTCCGTTCGCCACGGCCCGAAATTCACGCGGCGCAATCGCCCGCGACGGGGTGGCTAGCGACCGCCAGTTGCGACCCCCATTGGAGGACGTTCGCAAGTCGAGTTGACAACGCAGTGATGCCGAGCTCGGGGAACAGGCCGACTCGAGCATCCACACCGATGTACCGACGATATCGATGGCGAGCACGGCGGCGCGTTGTACGCTGCGGGTCCACGTACGACCCCCATCATGCGTGGTGAAAAGACCCGGCCCGTAGAGAAATCCGTTTCCGTTGGCGCCGAACGCCACCGAGGTGGGTCCGAAGGAGTCGTTGCAGTTCCACGACGTCACGGCCGTGAGGGGACCGAAGGTCGTCCCCCCGTTCGAGGTCGGTCCGGCCATGTCGGTGCAGGTCGTGGCGGTGGTTCGGGTGAAGACCCCGATCCCACTGTTCGGTGTGGCGAAGGCGACGAGTGTCAGCTGTTCGTTCGCTGAACTCGACGTCGACGCGCTCGCCGGTTGCGTGAGCAGCATCAACGCCGACGCGGTCAGGGCGAGACGCCCGATGAAACTCGACACGTGGTGACGGTACCACCGCCGTGAGCTCGTACGGTCATCCTGGTCGGGGCGCCCGGATTCGAACCGGGGACCTCGTGCTCCCAAAGCACGCGCGCTAACCAAGCTGCGCTACGCCCCGCCCCTGCTACTACGTGGGTCACGCTACTACGTGGGGTGCGCGCCACTCGCTCGAGCGATGGCACCGCGGTGACCCAGTGGAGTCAGGCACGACCTTCGCGTACGGCCACCGGTGCGCGATCTGGCGGGAGGCGAGTGGTCGCCGACCACGCCCGCTACCGCGGTCGGTGACGCTCTAGGGTGAAGGCGAGAGGCGAAAGGATGAGGGTTGGGAGATTCCGTGGCCTACGCGTGGATCGTTGACGCGTTAGAGGAGACGTGGCGCACCATTGACGGTGTCGTTCGCCCCCAAGCACCGTTGGCGTACGACGCGATGACGCCGTGCCCGGGCTGGAGCGTACGCGACGTGCTGAGCCACCTGCTCGGATTCGAACAGGTGCTCAATGGCGCGACGCCGCCGCGTTTTCAGGGCGAGTACCCACCGTACGTGCAGAACGACATCGGACGGCTCAATGAGGCTTTTGTCCAAGCCAATCGCGATCGACCCGGCATCGACGTCCTCAATTCGTTTGTTCGCGCGACGCAGGAGTCGCTCGCGCGACTGCGAGCCCTGACTGGTGACGATTGGGATCGCGTCGGCTGGAGTCCCGAAGGTGAACGCCCCTACCACCGTTTCCAAGAGACGAGGGTGTTGGACAGTTGGATACATCTACAAGACATCCGAGACGCTCTACTCGAACCCGCGGACGACCACGGACCGGCGGAGGAGATCGTCGTCAACCGGTTCGAGGCGGCACTCCCGTTCGTCGTTGGCAAGAAAGTTGGCGCGCCCGATGGGTTCACGATGCAACTGAACTTGAGCGGGCGCGCCGGTCGCACGATCACGTTGGCGGTCGCGGACGGCCGTTGTCGCCCGGTCAGCGCCTTGGTCACGCCGCCCACGCTCGAGATGAGCACGCCCGTTGCCCTGTTCTGGCGCCGAGCCGCCGGCCGGATTAGCGCCGACGCCTTTTTGGGTGCGTCGGCGACCGACGTACGAGGCGATCACGCATCGGCTCGCGCCTTCGCGCAGGCGCTGCGGGTGATGATTTGATCGCCATCGGCTAGGCGGTAGGCTGGCTGCTCCTATGCGCGCCACCGCCTCTCCCGGGGAAACCAACCACGTCAAGCTCGTCGTCGAAGTGGACGAGGTCGAAATGTCCGACGCCATCGACCGAACTGCGTCGACACTCGCCAAACAGGTGTCGGTCAAGGGATTCCGCAAGGGTAAGGTGCCCAAGAGCGTCCTGATTGCCCACATTGGCGGCGCCGACGTCTTGCGGGGCGAAGCGATCCGCGAATCGATTCCCGACTTTTACGCCCGGGCCGTCGCCGACGCCGCGATCGACCCGATCAGCGAGCCGACGATCACCGTGACCGCCGGTGAAGACCACGGTGAGCTCGTCTTCGAAGCCGACGTCGAGATCCGACCCGAAGTGGTAATCAGCGGGCAGGGCAGCTTGCGGGTAACCCTGCCGTCGCCCCAAGTCACCGACGTCGAAGTCGACGCCCAGATCGACCAGTTTCGCGAGACTGACGCCACCCTGCACGACGTGGACCGCCCCATCGTGACGGGCGATCTGGTGACGATGGACGTGCACGTGACTGAGGCAGGCGCCGAAGGCGAGCCGTTCGAGATGAACGACTTCATGTACACCGTTGGTTCGGGTGCCATCACGAGCGGCGTGGACGAACTGATTCTCGGACTGCGGGCCGGCGAGGACCTGACCGTGAGTGGCACGGGGCGCAGCGGCAATGACGCGACGTACGTGCTGCACCTGAAGCAAATTAAAGAACGCGTGCTGCCCGAATTGAGCGATGAGTGGGTGGTGGAGAACACCGAATGGACCTCGACCGATGAGATGCGCGACGCACTGCTCGACCAGATGCGCCGACGCAAGGTCGCCGAGGCGCGCTACGCACAACGAGACGCCGTCCTCGTCGCCCTGGGCGATCTGGTCGTCGAGGGCGACGCACCCGAGTCGCTGGTGGTGAGTGAGACCAACGAACGGCTGCACAACTTAGGGCAGCGACTGGCTGAGCAGAAGCTCGACTTTGAAACGTTTCTCCAGATTACGAATCAGTCCGCCGACTCGCTTCTCGCGACCCTGCGCGAGGACGCCGCTCGGGCAGTGCGGATCGATTTGGCGCTGCGAGCACTCGTACGCGCGGAGGGACTCGAACCGACGGAACAGGAGATTGACGACGAGTTCGAGCGAACGGCCGCGTCGATGGGCGTCGCGGTTGACGTACTTCGCGCCAACCTGCACGACACCGGCCGCACGGTGGCGTTCGTCGCCGAAGTCGCCAAGATGAAGGCGTCTCGATGGCTGCTGGACAACGTGACGTACGTTGATCCGGCGGGCCTGGAGATCGATCGTGGGCTGCTACGTGACGACGAGACCCCCAACGACGACGAGACCTCCATCGTCGACGCCTAAGGTGGAGTTGTGATTGAACACTTTCGTGCCCAGAATTATTTGGTTCCTACCGTCGTCGAGTCATCGAACCGAGGCGAGCGCGCGTACGACCTCTACAGCCGCCTGCTGCGCGAGCGAATTATCTTCCTCGGTACGCCCATCGACGACACGGTCGCGAATCTGATCTGCGCCCAGATGCTCTTTCTCGAGTCCGAGGATCCCGAGAAGGACATCAACCTCTATATCAATTCGCCCGGCGGGGACATCACGGGTCTGCTCGCCATCTACGACACGATGAAGTACATTAAGCCCGATGTTTCGACATTTTGCTTCGGTCAGGCGGCGTCGGCCGCGGCCGTTCTGCTCGGCGCTGGCGCCAAGACTAAGCGCTACGCCTTGCCCCACGCCCGGGTGCTGCTGCACCAGCCGTGGGGTGGCGTCGGTGGCCAAGCGTCCGACATTGAGATCCAGGCGCGCGAAATCTTGCGCATGAAGGACATGCTCAACCAGATGTTGGCGAACGACACCGGTCAATCGGTGGAGCGAATTACCAAGGACACCGATCGAGATTTCATCATTGGCGCCGATGAGGCGGTCGAATACGGCCTGATTGACGAGGTCATCAGCGCGCGTCCGTAGGTTCCCGCTTTCGCAGTGGTTGACTCCTAGGATGGTTCTGTCAGGTCGTGGCGGAGGATAATCGGTGGCAAAGTTTGGCGAAGGCAGCGACCTCATCAAGTGCAGTTTCTGCGCGAAGGGTCAAAAGCAGGTCAAGAAACTCATCGCGGGTCCCAGCGTGTACATCTGCGACGAGTGCATTGATCTGTGCAACGACATCATCGCCGACGAGTTCGGTGACCGTCCGGAGTTCGTTCTCGACGCGCTACCGACGCCGCGAGAGATCTCGTCGTTTCTCGACGACTTCGTGATCGGCCAGGTGGAAGCGAAGAAGATCCTCGCCGTAGCCGTCTACAACCACTACAAGCGCATCCAGACGGGACCGCTGCACGATGACGACGTCGAAGTCGCTAAGTCCAACGTCCTGCTGCTCGGCCCCACCGGGTGCGGCAAGACGTTCTTGGCTCAGACCTTGGCGCGGATGCTCAACGTGCCATTCGCGATTGCTGACGCCACTGCGTTGACCGAGGCGGGCTACGTGGGTGAGGACGTCGAGAACATTCTGCTCAAACTGTTGGCGGCGGCTGATTTCGACGTCAAGCGCGCCGAGCGCGGAATCATCTACATCGATGAGATCGACAAAATAGCGCGCAAGGCTGAGAATCCCTCGATCACCCGTGACGTGTCGGGAGAGGGAGTGCAGCAAGCACTCCTGAAGATCCTCGAAGGTACGGTCGCGAGTGTCCCACCCCAGGGCGGCCGCAAGCATCCGCATCAGGAATTCATCACGATTGACACGTCAAACATCCTCTTCATTTGCGGCGGAGCTTTCGCCGGTCTCGAGTCAATCGTCGAACGGCGATTGGGCAAGAAGTCAATCGGTTTCAACGCCCCCGTTGAGTCCAAGCGCGCGGGCGACATCGAACTCTTCCGACACGTGTTGCCCGAAGACCTCATGAAATTCGGTCTCATTCCCGAATTCATCGGACGCCTACCGGTCATCGGTGCCGTGCAGCAACTGGATCGGGCCATGCTCATCCAGGTGCTCACCGAGCCGAAGAACTCGCTGGTCAGGCAGTTTCAACAGGTGCTCGCGATGGATGGCGTCGAGTTAGTCGTCGAGCCCGACGCGCTGTCGGCGATCGCCGATTTGGCGCTGCAGCGCGGTACCGGTGCCCGGGGCCTGCGTTCGATATTGGAGAGCGTGCTGCTCGAGACGATGTATGACGTACCCGGCCGTAGTGACGTCATCCGCTGCGTGGTCACCGGGGAGACGGTGCGAGACCGAGTGGCGCCGAGCTACGAACTACGAAAGACGACGCGTACTCGTCGCGCGAGTTAGGCCGTGCGCTTCGAGACGTACGGTGCGGCGCTGGCGTGGCTGGAGTCGCACGTCGACTACGAGCGGGTGTCGCCAAACCGACGCACGCCACCCACCCTGCAGCCGATCGTCGATACGCTCGCGCTGCTCGCTGAGCCGCACCACGACTACCCGTCGATTCACGTGACAGGAACGAACGGCAAGGGCACCACGACGACGGTGGCCAGTGCACTGTTGCGAACGACGGGTCTGCGGGTGGGAACCTTCACGAGCCCCGACCTTCACGCCGTCAACGAGCGAATCGCCGTGAACGGCGAGCCCATCGACGACGACACGTTTCGGGGGCTGCTCGGACGACTCGCCGACGTGGAGGCCGTCAGCAAGATCGTGCTCACTCGATTTGAACTGCTGAGCGTGGCGGCGCTGTTGCACTTTTCCGACGAGGGCGTTGACGTCGCGGTGATCGAGGTGGGGCTCGGCGGCACGTGGGACTCGACCAACGTGATTGACGGTGCGGTCACGGTGCTGACGAACGTCGATCTGGATCACACGGCGGTGCTCGGTCCCACGATCGGCGACATCGCACGAGACAAAGTTGGCATCTTTCGCCCGGGCGCCGTGGCGGTCGTCGCCACGTCCAACGCCATCGTGGTGGACATTGCCCGACGCCGCGTCGAGGACCTCGGTGCGACGCCGTGGTTTCTCGGCGACGAGTTCGATCTCGAACGTAACGACCTCGCGGTGGGGGGACGGCTCGTAACCGTGCGAACCCCCTTCGCGCACTACGACGAAATCGGCCTCTCACTTCACGGCATTCATCAGGGGATGAACGCAACAACCGCCATCGTGGCCGTGGAAGCATTTCTGGGGCGCGCCCTCGGTGAGGAGGTGGTGCGCACGACGCTCGGTCGCGCTCGCATGCCGGGACGCATGGAGGTATTGACCCATCACCCGATGCTGGTCGTCGACGGCGCGCACAATCCGGCCGGCATTGCGGCGCTGGTGTCGACCCTCGACGGTGCGTTCCACGTCGAGGGGGAGCGTCGTTGTGTCGTGGGCATGCTGACGGGGCGCAACGTAGACGACATGGTGGCGCCACTCGTGTCGGTCGGTTTCACAGAGTTCCACTGCTGCGCCCCACAGTCGCCCCGAGCCGTCGAGGCAGCGGTGGTGGCCGCGGCCGTGCGACGCCACGGCGGCGTCGCCTTCGAACACCGAACGAGCAGTGCGGCGCTGGCGCACGCACGCGAGCGATCGACCGACGATGACCTGATCGTGGTGACCGGTAGTCTCTACGTCGTCGCCGAGGTGCGTGCCGAGGTCCTGCGTATCGCGACTCGGCACGCCAGCTGAGACTGTTAGATTGCAACGTCGTGAATCGAACTCTGGTCATCGTCAAGCCCGACGCGGTCGAACGGGGACTGGTCGGCGAAATTGTCGGCCGTCTAGAGCGCAAGGGACTGCGATTCGTTGCGGCAACCTTTGGAACCCTGGACCGGTCCGTCGCGGCGCTCCATTACGCCGAACACGAGGGGCGGCCCTACTACGACGGGCTTCTGGACTTCATCACCCGCGGACCCGTCTTGGTGGCGGTCGTCGAGGGACCCACCGACGCGTGGCGGGTGGTTCGTTCGATGATGGGCGCGACGAATCCGCTCGACGCGGCGCCGGGAACCATTCGCGGCGACTTGGCTACCGTCATGGCGGAAAATCTCATCCACGGCTCGGACTCGGCCGAATCGGCTCGTCGTGAGATCGATATTTTCTTTCCCCACCTCGGTTCCTAACCGTGGCTGGTCGACGCGGACCAACTTGCCCTAGCCTTACGTTGTGTGAGGTGGCGCCTGCAACCTCGTTAAAGGGTTTCTATGGTTGATAGTCGGTTCTCGTTGCTCGGTCGCGATATGGCAGTCGACTTGGGTACCGCCAATACGCTGGTCTACGTTCGCGGCCGCGGCATCATCTTGAACGAGCCGTCGGTGGTAGCGGTCGACGTGAAGGATGGTAAGCCGCTGGCGGTGGGTGCCGAGGCGAAACGGATGATCGGGCGAACCCCGAGCAATATCCAGGCGATTCGACCGCTCAAGGATGGCGTCATCGCAGATTTCGAGATCTGCGAGAAGATGCTCCGTTACTTCATCCACCGAGTACACCAACGGAGGTTTGCCAAGCCCCGCATGGTGATATGCGTCCCGTCGGGGATCACGGGGGTCGAGCAACGAGCGGTGATGGAGGCCGCGGAGTTCGCCGGCGCTCGCAAGGCGTACATCATTGAAGAGCCGATGGCCGCCGCGATTGGGGCCGGCCTGCCGATTCACGAGCCCAGCGGCAACATGGTCGTCGACATCGGGGGTGGCACGACCGAAGTGGCGGTCATCTCACTGGGCGGCATCGTGACGAGTCAATCAATCCGGGTCGGCGGCGATGAACTCGACGAAGCGTTGGTGGCGTTCGTCAAGAAGGAATTCCAGCTCGCCCTTGGCGAGCGCACCGCCGAGGAGATCAAGATTCAGCTCGGTTCGGCGTATCCACTCGAGCAAGAGTTGCGCGCGGAGATTCGCGGTCGCGATCTGGTGACGGGGCTGCCGAAGACCGTCGTCATCTCGACCGAGCAGATTCGTCAGGCGATGGAAGAGCCGGTACAAGCCATCGTGGACGCCGTCAAGGTGACACTCGATCGAACCCCGCCGGAATTGTCATCTGACCTGATGGAACAGGGTATCGTCTTGACCGGAGGTGGTGCGCTCCTCAACGGGATCGCCCAGCGACTGGAGGTTGAGACGAACATGCCAATCATCGTGGCGAACGACCCCCTGAACTGCGTGGCCCTCGGCAGCGGGATGTGCCTCGAAGAGCTCGAGACGTTCTCTCGCATGTTGAAGTCCAGCCCGTCTCGTTAACGCGTGGTCAGCGACCGTTCTAGACGGCGGGCGTGGACGCTCGGAGTGGGAACGCTCGTCGTGGTTACGGCGCTTTACCTTACGGTCGGCGTGGTGTCGGGACTGCGCAGCGTCGCCAACCTCGTGGTGGCGCCATTCAGCTGGACGATTGATGCCGTCGCGCGTCCCATCGGCCATCTCTTCGCCGGCGCCATCAACTACAGCGACGTGGTCGCGCAGAACGAGCGTCTGCGCTACGAGTTGGGCCGAGCTCAGCAGCGGGTCAACGAGTCCTGGGCGATGCAGCGCCAGTTGACACAGTTGACGACGGAACTTCACGTGCCCTTCGTCGGATCGCTGGCAACGGTGGCGGCACAGGTGGTCAGTTTTTCACCGACGAACTTTGTGGCGACCTTCGACATCTCCAAGGGCCGCGACAGCGGCGTACTCGACGGCATGCCGGTCGTCGCGAACGGTGGGCTCGTCGGCACGGTCATCTCAACGACGCCTCGCGGCGCGACGGTGCGAATGATCACCGACGTCTCGTCGTCGGTAGGGGTGACCTACGGCAACGGTCACCAATCGATGGTGATCGGTGGTGGTGGCGTCAACAACGCACTGTCGGCGACGGGCGTAGATCTCACGTCGGCGCTACCGGTCGGCACCGTACTCGCCACCAATGGGCTAAGTGGTGGCCTCTATCCGCCCGGCCTTCCCGTCGCCCGCGTTGCGCACGTCGCGCTGACGCCGGGTTCGACGACCTACAACGTGACGGTGGCTCCCACCGCCGACCTGCACCACCTGTTCTACGTGGACGTTGTTCTGTGGGAGCCATCTACGTGACGCGAGCGATTGTTCCAGTCGCGTTCGTCACGTTGGCCATCGTCGGTATCCAACTCGCCGTGCTCTCCGCGCTGCGGGTCGATGGCGTCGTCGTGATGCTCGTGTGGCTCTGGCCGTTCGTCGTCGGGTTGACCGGCTTAACTGGTCTCGCGATCTGGAGCGCGGTGTTGTCGGGTCTGTTCTTTGACACCCACAGTGCGGCGCCGTTCGGTCTGACCATCGTGGTCGCCGTGGCGCTGGCGTACGTCGCGTCTCGCCTCGGTCGCGAGGGCGTCGGTGACCTCGAGTCCGCGGCGTGGTGGGTGACGCCGGTGCTGGCCGCTCTGGCGGGACTATTGGCGCCAGCGTGTTACGTGATGTTGGGCTACGTCGAGCTCAACTTCGGACTATGGCGCGGCAGCGTGCTCGCGAGCATGGAGGTGAACGCGGTTGCCTTCTTCATCCTCGCACGCCCGAGCGCGCGCTTGGCTCGTCGACTGGCGCGCACCGAGGGGCGGCGACGGTGAAGCGGTCGTGGCGCGAGCGACCGACCGGATCGCTGTTTTCACGTCTCTGGCGACCGTGGGAGACGCTGAATCCGCTGCGGCGACGCGGTCGCTCGATCAACGTGCGCCGGACCGTTGGCATCCGAGACCTGGTGGCGTCGCCCGACGAAATCGAGGTCCGTCCCGAGCGTCGCTGGCGAATCATCGGTGGGTTCTTCGTGCTGCTGCTGCTGCTCTTGATCTACCGGCTCTTCACGTTACAGATTCTCGATTATCGCACCGCCGTCGCCACGGTCGACGCGAACTCCCTGCGAGTGAGCACGATTCCGGCGGCGCGCGGCCTCATCGTTGATCGATACGGTCGACCACTGGTGACCAACGCGATGACCACCGAAATTCAACTGTCGCGCGCGGAGGCCACGCTGGATCCGGCGATCAAGGGAACGTTGTCGGTGCTGACCGGCGTGAGCATCTCTTCGATCAACGCCGCGCTCAACAACGTGCAGTACAACCCGTACCAACCAGCGCCGATCATGATGAACGCGCCGAGCGACGTGGTGCAGTTCATCAAGCTCCACCCCAGCGAGTTTCCGGGCGTCACGATATTGAGCGTCGCTCGGCGTTCGTACCCCAACGGTGGCACGGTCGGGTCCCAGGTCTTGGGCTACGTGGGGCCGATCACCGGGGCGGAGATCGCCGCCCACCCGAACCAGGGTTATCAAACGGACTCCCAGATCGGTAAGACGGGCATCGAGGCCTTCTACGAGCAGTACCTGCGGGGTCACGACGGTACCCAAACGCTCGAGGTCAACGCCTTCGGCAACATTCTCGGCGTGGCGAAGACGACGCCTCCCACGAGCGGCGACACCGTCGTCTTGAATATCGACGAGGGTCTCCAGCGAGCCCTCGACGGCTACCTGGCCCAGCAGGTGCTCACCGATCGCAAGACCTTCGACCCGGTGTCGCACCGCTACCCGCAGGCGGTCAACGGTGCCGCCGTCGTCTTGGATCCCAACACGGGCGACGTGCTGGCGATGTCGAGTTTCCCGTCCTACAACCTCAACTCCTTCGTCAACGGGCTGTCGCAGAAGACCTTCAACAGCCTGATGAAGGTTGGCGCGTTCAACAACTACGCCATCCAGGGTCTCTACACGCCCGGTAGCACCTTCAAACTGGTCACCGCGACCGCGATGATGCAGACGGGCATCTTTTCTCCCAACACCCTGGTGAACGACACCGGTGTCTACGTCGTGCCGGGGTGTCTGCAGGGCGGGCACGGCTGCGTCTTTCATGACGCCGAGACCTACGGCAACGGACTGGTCAACTTGCCATTGGCGATCACGGTCTCGTCGGACTACTACTTCTACAACCTCGGCTACCTGTTCTGGATCCACCAGAACCAGTACGGTCAGACCGCCATTCAGAACGTCGGGCACCAATACGGCCTCGACCAATACACCAACGTTGACTTGCCCAATGAGGTCGTTGGCCGCATCGACTCACCCGCAGTGCGCAAGCAGCTGCACGCGCTGGCGCCCAAGGCGTTTCCAACTGTCGCGTGGTACACCGGGGACAACATCGAGATGGCCTTCGGCCAGGGTGCGACGGCGATCACGCCACTGGCACTCGCCGACGCGTACGCCACCTTCGCCAACGGCGGAACGCGCTACGCACCCGAAGTGGCCGCCGCCATCGTGAACCCCTCGGGCAAGCTCATCGAGCGCTATCAGCCACGGGTGTTGGGCCACGTCTACCTACCGCCGTCGGTGCGCGGGCCGATTCTGCAGGGGTTCTACGGCGCGATCAACAATCCGCGGGGGACCGCGTACTACCCGTTCCACAAGATCGCGAACTTCTCACTGAGTCAGTACCCGCTCGGTGGCAAGACGGGAACGGCGTCGAACGCTCCCGGTATGGAACCGAACTCACTGTTCGTCGGCTTTGGGCCGATCAATCACCCCAAGTACGTGGTGGTCTGCGTCATCGGCGAGGGTGGGTACGGCGCGAACGCCGCGGCACCGGTGGTGGCCGAGGCGTTCAACTACCTCGTCGCGCACCCCATTCGCCCGCTTTCACTGAAGCCGAAGCTGACGTTGCCAACGACGACGACCTCGACCACGACGACCGTGGCCCACGCGGGGTCCACGACGACCTCGACCACGTCGACCGTGGCCCACGCGGGGTCCACGACGACCAGTCCGTCGGTGACCAAGGCCGGATAGCGGCTCGCGCCACCCCAAGGTGTAGCCTGGTCCCGTGGGGCGTAGCTGTGCAGGGTGCACGGTACGCGTGAAAACGCAGTGCTCGCGACGAAACGAGTTGTCGCGAGCGAGTTTCGAGGACGACGTGATCCAATCCAGTTCGATGGTGTTGGTTGGCTTTCCAGTTCTCGCGTTCGTGACGATCGGTATCGTCGCGTGTTCCCTCAGCCCCGATGCCGCCGCGGCTACCCCGCGCGGATCCCGACGTCCTGATCGCTGGCGCGATCGGGCCCATCAGAACGCAAGGAGTGTCCGTCGTGAGCGACGAGAACAGCAAATCCGCAACTTCCCCAACCGGTCCCCGAATTGGTGACGTTCGTCCAGCACCGCAAATAGGCGATACGCGTCCGGGGTCGCCAACCAATGCAGCGGGTGCCCCGACCGTTGGCGCTGGTGGTACCGGTGGTTCCGGCGGTTCACCTAGTGGCGCTCGTCGTCGGCGAGGTGGCCGCGGTCGCGGCGGACAAGGGGGACAGGGTTCGACCAACGGCCGGGCCAATGGCGCGCGATCCGCTGACGCCCCCGTCGAAGCGTCGGCGCCCGAGGCCAGCGAGTCAAGCGCGGGTCGGGTTCGTGGGCGACGCCGGCGCGGCGGCGAGCGACACGCGCGAGCGCAGGGTCGATACCTCATGTGCGTCCACACGACCGCCGAGGCGACCCATATCGCGACGCTCGAGGGCCGATCGATGGTCGAGTACACGGTGGCCAAGTCGGCCGACGAGACCAACCAGATCGATGGCAACATCTACGTGGGACGGATCCAGAACGTGCTACCCGGTATGGAGCTCGCTTTTGTCGATATTGGCATCCCGAAAAATGCCGTGCTCTACCGTGGTGACGTCACCTTCGACGATGACGACGTCGAAGGGGCCGCCTCGAACAACAAACGAATTGAGGAGATGATTCGGGCCGGCCAGACGATCGTCTGTCAGGTCACCAAGAACGCCATCGGCGCCAAGGGCGCCCGCCTGACCCAGGAGGTCTCCCTGCCCGGACGCTTCGCCGTTCTGGTGCCGAACTCGTCCACCGTCGGCATCTCGAAACGCCTGGCCGACGGGGAACGTCGTCGACTTCGCAAGATCATTGACGACGTCAAGCCCGAAGGCCACGGCGTCATCATCCGCACGGCCGCCGAGGGGGTCTCGGCCGACGACTTGGCTCGCGACGTGACGTCGCTGGCCGAGAAGTGGGCCGCCATCGAAGCCGAGGTCGCCAAGTCGAATCAGCCGCGCCTGATCTATCGGGATCTGGATCTCGCGGTTCGCGTGCTGCGCGAGGAACTCAATGACGATTACCGGGGCGTGCTCATCGACGATCGTGACCTGTTCGAAAAGGTGCGCGAGTACGTCCTCGCGGTCAATCCTGAACTGGCCGACCGAATCGAGTACTACGACCGAGCCAGCGAGGACCTACCGCTCTTCGAGCGCTACTTTGTCCACGAACAACTGCATCGAGCGCTCGATCGTAAGGTGTTCCTGCCGTCGGGCGGTTCGCTGATCATCGAGCGTACCGAGGCCCTCACGGTGGTCGACGTCAACACCGGCAAGAACGTGGGCAAGACGAACCTCGAAGAAACGGTCTTTCGCAACAACCTCGAAGCGGCCGAAGAGGTGGCGCGTCAGCTGCGTCTTCGTGACATCGGCGGGATCATCGTGATCGACTTCATCGATATGGAGTCCAAGGGGAACCGCGACGCCGTGGCGTCGGCGCTTCGTCAGGCGCTGTCGCGCGACAAGACCCGTACCCAGGTATTCGACATCTCCGAGCTCGGTCTGGTCGAAATGACCCGTAAGCGCGTCAACGAGGGTCTGCTGGAGTCGGTGTCGACGGTGTGCACGGTGTGCGACGGGCGCGGGTTCGTGCTGTCGACGGGGCTGTAGCCGCCGTCGCGGCGGCCGCCATCGGCTAGTATGGAGTCCCTATGTACGCCGTCATCCGAGTAGGAACCTCCCAAGAACGAGTCACCGAGGGACAGGTGGTGCGCGTTGACCTGCGCCCCGAGTCGGTGGGCACCGAAGTCGAGTTCGAAGCCGTCATGTTGGTCAACGGCGACGAAGTCGTGGCCGGTCCGGCGCTGCGCGGCACGACGGTCACCGGACGGATCATCGGCGACGAGAAGGGCCCCAAGATCAGGGCCCTCACGTACAAGGCGAAGGCCAACCAGCGCAAGCGGTGGGGCCACCGGCAAAAGTACTCAACGGTTGAGATTACGTCAATCGCGACAAAGAAGTAAGGAGCGACATGTCCAAGACCAAAGGTGGCGGTTCCACGAGGAACGGTCGCGACTCCAACGCCCAACGTCTCGGTGTCAAAGCCTTCGACGGCACGGCGGTGACCCCCGGCAGCATCATCATGCGCCAGCGGGGCACGCAGTTCCACCCGGGTCGAAACGTCGGCATCGGCAAGGACGACACGCTGTTCGCGAAGGCCGAAGGGACCGTGAAGTTCGGATTCCGCGCCGGACGCAAGTTGGTCGACGTGCGCACCGACCAGTAGCACGTGGCACGAACGAAAAACACCCCCGGGCGATCGCCCGGGGGTGTTTTTCGTTCGTGCCAGTCCCCTAACCTTTGACGGCCTTCTTGAAGGTCGAGCCGATCGAGACCTTCGGCGCCTTGGAGGCGCTGACCTGGATGGCCTCGCCGGTCTGGGGGTTGCGGGCCGTACGCGCCTTGCGCTGGACTCGCTCAAAGGAGACGAAGCCCGACAGGACGATCTTCTCGCCCTTCGACACGTTCTTCACGACGACGTCCTCAAAGGCCTTCAGCACCTCGGCTACCGTGTTCTTGGCTGCGCCACTCTCGGCAGCAATTGCATCTACCAACTCGGCCTTGTTCACCGGTCGACTCCTTACTCTTCACTAAATCGGACTGGGGATTCCCAGTAACCGGAGCCATCTTTATCGAAGAAAGCCTGAAATTAAGGGATTTTCGATAAGTTTTCCCCTTGGCGCCAGGTAAGGACTGAATAAAGTACCTGATCAAACCGTGAAACGTGCGTGTCTCGATGCCAGAACAGCGACCAGCGGCACTCTACGATGTAACGATGCAGCGCATCGATCGCGATCGTTTGGCCCTTCTCACCTCGTCAGAAGTAGCGCGTTACGAGCGAGAACATCCGCGCTCTCGCCGACTCTACGACGAGTCCTCACACCTCTTTGGACGGGTCCCGATGACCTGGATGAGCAAGTGGGCCGGCGGTTTCCCGCTGGGCTTTTCGAGCGCTCACGGCGCGACCATCACCGATCTGGACGGCCACGAGCTCGTCGACTTCGCCCTCGGTGACACCGGTGCGATGGCGGGGCACTCGCCCGCGCCACTCGCGCGAGCCGTCCACCAACGCCTCGCCGTCGACGGTGGGGTGACGACGATGTTGCCCACCGAGGACGCCCAGTGGGTCGCGGCCGAGCTGGCACGCCGCTTTGGACTAGCCCAGTGGTCCTTCACGCTCTCGGCGACCGACGCGAATCGCTGGCTCTTGCGACTCGTGCGCCTGGTCACCCGTCGACCCAAGGTGTTGGTCTTTTCTTACTCGTATCACGGCACCGTGGACGAGACCTTCGTCATCGTGGATCGCGACGGCCGAGCGGTCTCTCGACCCGGTAACGTCGCGCCCGCCGTCGATCCGACCGAAACGACGCGCGTGGTTGAGTTCAACGACCTCGACGCACTGGAGCGTGAACTGGCCGCCGGCGACGTGGCGGCGGTGCTGAGCGAGCCAGCGATGACCAATATTGGCATCGTGCTGGCGGCGCCGGGGTTTTTCGACGGCGTGCGCGCGCTGTGCGACCAAACGGGTACGTTGCTAATCCTCGATGAGACGCACACCTTTTCGGCGGGTCCCGGCGGCGCGACGCGGCGCTTTGGCCTTCGACCCGACGCCGTGACAATCGGTAAGTCACTCGGTGGCGGCGTGCCGTGTGGTGCCTACGGTCTCACGTCGGAGCTGGCCGATCGGGTCGTGGCTGCGGTGACGTCGGGCGATGGCCCGGCGGACCTGAACGACGTCGGCGGTGTGGGCGGAACGTTGGCGGGCAACCCGCTGAGCCTGGCGGCGATGCGCGCGGTGCTGGGCGAGGTGCTGACCGATGACGCTTTTGTCCCCATGGAGCGTCTGGCCACGTCCTTCGCCGACGGCGTGCAAAGGACGATCGACGCCTTTGACCTCCCCTGGTCGGTGAGTCAGCTTGGCGCGCGCTGTGAATACCGGTTTGCCCGCCCGGCACCGGTCAACGGTGGCATCTCGGCCGCCAGCGCCGACCCGTTGCTCGAGGAGTACCTGCACCTCTTCGGGGTGAACCGCGGGGTGCTCCTCACGCCGTTTCACAACATGGCGCTCATGTGCCCCGCGACCACCGCGGTGGACGTCGCGGCGCACCAGCGCATCTTTGACGAGGCGCTCGCCACGCTGCTGGCGTAGGGGCATCCGGGGGGCCTCGTAGGATTGGGGGGTGTCCGCCTTCGTCGATTCCGCACAGTTGCACGCCAAGGCTGGCGACGGCGGCGCGGGTTGCGTAAGTTTTCGTCGTGAGGCCCACGTGGCCAAGGGTGGACCCGACGGCGGCGACGGCGGGCGCGGCGGCGACGTGTGGCTCGTGGCCGATCCCAATCAGGCGTCCCTGCTGGGCTTTCGTGATCACCCCTTTCGCCGAGGATCCGATGGTGCCCACGGCACCTCGAAGCGTCAGCACGGTGCGCGGGGCCAGGACCTCGACGTGGCGGTGCCGGTGGGCACCGTCGTACACGACCGTGACGGCACGGTGCTGGTGGACCTCGCGGGCCCGGGTGACCGGTGGCGCGCGGCCGAAGGGGGTCTGGGTGGCGCGGGCAACGCGCGCTTCCTGTCGAATCGACGGCGGGCGCCCGCCTTCGCCGAACAGGGCGAGCGGGGCCAAGAGTGCTGGCTGAATCTCGAACTGAAGCTTCGCGCCGACGTCGCCTTAATTGGCTTTCCCAACGTCGGCAAGTCGACGCTCATCGCCCGCGTCTCGGCGGCGCGACCGAAGATCGCTGACTATCCCTTCACGACGCTGGTGCCCAACCTCGGCGTCGTGCGGGTCGGCCGTCGATCGTCGCGACCCGACGACGCCACGGAGTTCGTCATGGCGGACATTCCGGGTCTGATCGAGGGAGCGGCCCACGGCCGCGGGCTCGGCCACGACTTTCTGCGCCACGTGGAATACGCGACCGTACTGTGTGTGCTGTTGGACCGCTCACCGAACGCGTCGATCCCACCGAATGAGCAGCTCGAGGTGCTGCTGGGCGAGTTGGGCGAGTACCGCGCCGACCTGTTACGACGCCCGCGGGTGGTGGTTGGATCCAAGTCGGACGTCGCGCAGGGCGAGTTCAACGTGCCCGACGCCCTCCCCATTTCGGCCGTCACCGGCGACGGCGTGTCGGCACTGGTCGAACGGCTGGCCGAACTGGTGAGCCTGTCGCGGCTCGACGCGGCGAGGGAGGCCACCCACGAGGTCGTGGTGCACGCGCCCGTCGCTGACGACGTTCGCGTGGTGCCCGATGGTCCTCACTCGTGGGAGGTACTCGGTCGCACCGCGACCCGGGCGGTGCGATTCCAGGACCTGACCGATGACGAGGCGCTCGCCGAGATCGTGAAGCGGCTGCGGGCGATTGGCGTCGATCGTCTCCTCACGCGAGCGGGCGTTCTTGATGGCGACGTCGTACGGGTTGGTCCGCTCACCTTCGAGTGGTGGCGAGACGCCGTCGGCGCCGGCCTGGACCGTGGCGATCACCATCGAGCGACGCGGCGAGAGCGGCTCGCTCGCCACGGTCGACTGGACGACGATGACGACTCGTAGCGTGGTCGTCAAGATCGGCACGTCCTCGGTGACCAACGCCGACGGCGGGGTCGACTACGAGGTGCTGGTCAAGGTGGCAGCCGACGTAGTGAACCTGCGTGACGCCGGCTGGTCGGTCGTGGTCGTGACCTCGGGGGCGATCACCGCGGGGTGGGCCGAGGTTGGGGCGGGACGTCGTCGACCCAATGACGCCGCGACCCTGCAGGCCGTCTCGGCGGTCGGTCAGCCGAGTCTCATGCACGCGTGGCGCAACGCATTCGGCGAGGCGGGGGCGATCGTCGGCCAGGTGCTCTTGGCGCCGCTCGACTTCTCGCACCGCGGCCAGTATCTGCACGCTCGCGGGACGCTGGAGGCGCTGGGTGCCCTGAACGTGGTGGCGATAGTGAATGAGAACGACGCCGTCGCCGATGAAGAGATCCGATTCGGTGACAACGACCGGCTGGCGGCACTCGTGGCGAATCTGGTTGCGGCCAGCCACTTGGTCCTGCTGACCGACACGTCGGGGCTCTTGACCGCGGATCCACGCCTGGATCCCTCGGCCACCTTGATCGACGAGGTGCGGGCGATCGACGCGGCCATCGAGGGCCTCGCCGGCACGAGTCGTTCCGGGGTCGGCAGCGGGGGAATGTCATCCAAACTGGCGGCGGCGCGCATGGCCACCTGGTCGGGCGTCACGACAGTTATTGCCTCGGCGCGGGTCGATCACCCCGTGCGTCACGCGCTGGAACAAGGCGGCGGGACCATCTTTCACGCTCGGGCCGAGCGACTCTCGGCGCGCAAGGCCTGGATCGCCTTCGCCGTCGCGAGTCGCGGGACCCTCGTCATCAACCAGGGCGCCCTGCAGGCCCTCGAGCATCACGGTCGCAGCCTGTTGCGCGTCGGCGTAGTCGAACACCGGGGCAGTTTCGTCGAGGGCGACGCCGTGGACATCGTCGGCCCCGATCATGACGTGGCGGCCAAGGGCCTGGTTCGCGTCAACGCCGACGCGTTTTTGGAAAGCGACGACGTGGTCGTGCATCGCGACGACCTCGTTTTGCTACGACGTCCGTAGCGTCCGTTACGCTACGTAGATGGTTTCGTCGGCTCTCGAGCGCCAAGGCGCCGACGTTCGACGTGCGGCGCGCGACCTTGCGCAGGCTAGTGACGACGCCCGACGCGCCGTCTTGCTCGCGGTGGCCAAGACCCTGTCATCGCGACGTGAGGAGTTGCTTTCGGTCAACGCCCAGGACGTGGCGAACTACGTTGAGGGTGGCGCCGGACTCGATCGGCTGCGGCTGACCGACGCCCGGGTCGAGGCTATGGTCCAAGCCCTGCGTGACATCGCGGCGGCGCCCGATCCGCTCCAGGAAACGCTCGATCACGATGTTCGACCCAATGGTTTGCGCGTCGAGCGCGTACGGGTCCCGCTCGGCGTTGTCGGCGTCGTGTACGAAAATCGCCCGAACGTGACCAGTGACGTCGCGGGCCTGTGCGTGCGCAGTGGTAACGCGGCCTTTCTGCGAGGCTCGGCGTCGGCGTGGCGAACCAATCAGTTCATTGTCGACCTGTGGCGCACCGCCCTGCGCGCGGCCGGGCTCCCCGCCGACGCCGTGGCCCTGGTTGAAGACCGTTCCCACGAAACCGTGGTCGCGTTCATGCAGCTCACGGGCGTCTTGGACTGTCTGATACCGCGCGGCGGGCCCCGCTTGATTGCCGCGATGCGCGAGCACGCTCGCGTTCCCTACGTGCTCGACGGCGACGGCAACTGCCACATATTCGTTGACGACTCCGCCGATTTGGCCATTGCCCTCGACGTTGTGGAAAACGCAAAAACATCGCGGCCGGGCGTCTGCAACGCGGTCGAGACGGTACTGGTGCACGAAGCGATTGCCGAAAGGTTCCTGCCGCGTCTCGCCGAACGTCTGACCACGGTGGAGCTTCGCGTCGACGAGCGAGCGGGGACGGTGCTGCGCGGGGCCCGACGCGCGACCGACGAGGACTTCGCGACCGAGTTTCTCGATCTCATCCTCGCGGTGAAAGTCGTCGATTCCCTGGACGAGGCAATCGACCACGTCGCGCGCTACGGTAGCGGGCACAGCGAGGCCATTGTGACCTCGAGCGAGCAGAACGGCGACGCGTGGGTGCGCCGGGTTGATGCCGCGGCGGTGCTCGTGAATGCCTCGACGCGGTTCGTCGACGGCGGTGAGTTGGGGCTGGGTGGCGAGGTGGGGATATCGACGCAGAAACTCCACGCGCGCGGACCCATGGGCCTGCGTGAGTTGACGTGCCTCAAATGGGTGATACGCGGAGAAGGGCAAATCAGATGAGTTCACTCGATCCGCGCCAGGAACTGGCGACCCGTCTGGGGCTGGCGAGTCTGCCACCGGTCAACTTTGCGTCGGCGGCCGAGGTGCGCACGCGACTCGGCGAACGCGACTACCTGAGTGACGACGCGATTGCGTCAGCGGTGTTTCTCGCTGATCGATTGGCCAAACCCGTGCTGGTTGAAGGGCCGGCGGGCACCGGCAAGACCGCCCTCGCTCAGGCGGTCGCCGACGCGATCGGTTCTCGACTCGTGCGCCTCCAATGCTACGAGGGTCTCGACGAGTCCAAGGCGCTCTACGAGTGGAACTATCGCAAGCAACTGCTGCGGATTCAGGCCGGGCGACCCGAGGGCGAATCGACCGAATCGTGGAACGACCTCGAAGAGGACATTTTCTCGGACCAGTTTCTGCTCACCCGACCACTGCTCGAGGCGATCTCGGCGACCGATCCCGTGGTGCTGCTCGTGGACGAGGTGGATCGCGTCGAACTGGAGACTGAGGCGCTGCTGCTGGAGATCCTCTCGGAGTATCAGGTATCGATCCCCGAACTGGGAACGATCCGCGCCAAACAGATCCCCCTGGTCTTCTTGACGTCGAACAACACGCGCGAACTATCCGAAGCACTCAAGCGCCGATGCCTCTACCTCTATATTGGCTACCCCGACGTGTCGCGAGAGCGCGACATCATCCTCGCGCGCGTTCCCGGCATCTCGGCCGACCTGGCCGAGCAGATTGCCGAAGTCGTGCGTTCCCTGCGCACGCTCGACTTGAAGAAAGCACCGTCGGTTGCCGAGACGCTGGACTGGGCGCGAACCCTGGTGATTCTCGGGCGAGAAGAGATCACGATGCAGGATGCCGCGGGCACCCTACACGTCGTGCTGAAGTACCAATCCGACATCGAACGAGCGACCAGAGAGCTCTTCAGTCGCTCGGCCAATCTTGCTTAGCGTCCTGGCGGCGTTCGTCGGCGAACTGCGCGCCGCCGGGCTGCCCGTGTCGATGACCGAACACCTCGACGCCGCGAGGGCTCTCGGCGTCATCGATCTCGGCGACCGCCGCGAGGTCCGCGACGCGCTGGCGGTGACCCTCGTCAAAAACGGTGACCACCTGCCGGTATTCGACACCGCGTTCGACGTCTTCTTTTCCATTCGCGGTTTCGACGTGCCGCATCCCGACACCGCCGCCGACCGTGATGAGCTCGACGAGGCAGCCGGTGGCGCTACGGGCCCCTCGGTCGGCGATGGGGGTGGCGCGTCGTCCCTGAGCGCAGAACAACTCGCCAGCCTCTTGTTCCGGGCGCTTCGCGACGCCGACCAGTCGTTACTGGTGCGCGGGGCCCGCGCGGCGGTGAACCGCTACGCCGGCTTCGAGCCGGGTCGGCCGGTCGGCGGCACGTACTACCTCTACCGAACGCTGCGCAGCCTCCAGCTCGATCGACTCGAGGAACTGCTGGTGGCCGAGCGTGACGCACAAGACGACCTGTCGCATCGACTTGCTCGCGATGACGCGCGCGCGCGCATCGAGCTGCTCAAGCGTGAGGTCGAGCGAGCGATTCGCGAGCACCTGGTCGAGGACCGAGGCACGGCGGCCCTCGCCAAATCGGTGCGCAAGCCGCTGCCCGAAGACGTCGACGTCATGCACGCGAACCGCGACGAGCTCGCCCAACTGGAGCGGGCCCTTCGTCCCCTCAGTCGCAAGTTGGCCACTCGGTTGGCCCGGCGGCGACGACGACGCCGCCGGGGCCCGGTGGACCTACGTCACACCGTTCGTCGAAGCCTTTCGACCGGTGGTGTTCCCCTGGACCTTCGATTCAAGCCGCCGCGACCAGCCAAGCCGGAGATCATCGTGATTGCCGACGTGTCGGGCTCGGTGGCGTCGTTCGCACGATTCACCCTGCACCTCGTTCACGCCATCAGTACGCAGTTTTCCAAGGTGCGCAGTTTCGTCTTCGTGGACGGGCTCGACGAAGTGACCGAGTACTTCGACGGTGTCGACGATCCCGCCCAGGCCGTGGCGCGCATCAACGCCGAGGCCGACGTCGTCGCGTTCGATGGTCATTCGGACTACGGACGGGCGCTGCTCTCGTTTCACGAGCGCTTCGCGCGTGACGTGAGCCGGCGCACCACGGTGTTGATACTGGGTGACGGGCGCAACAACTACCACCAGGCGCACGCCGAGGTCGTGGCCGACTTGGGCCGGCGCGCGCGCCACGTCTTTTGGCTGAATCCCGAACCCGTCAGCTACTGGAACAGCGGTGACTCGATCATTGATCAGTACGCGCCGTACTGCGAGCGCGTCGTGGAGTGTCGAACGCTGCGCCAACTCGAAGCCTTCGTCGGCGGTTTGGTGTGAGTGGCTGGACGATGGAGCCGCCGTCGGGCTTTCGCACGCTCGGGGAGCGACCGAGCGGATCCCGTCTCGTGCTCGTTCGTCACGGCGAGGCCACCTGCAACGTCGAGGGACGAGTGGGCGGACCGGCCGGCTGTCGAGGGCTCACGCCGCGCGGGCGTGCCGAGGTGACGGCGCTCGCCGAACGACTCGAGCGAACCCGAGAACTCGACGACGTCGTCGCGCTCTACACCTCGACGCTGCCGCGCGCCATTGAGACCGCGGCGCTACTCGCGAGGGCACTACCGGTGGGCCTGGAAGCCGTCGCGGACTGTGACCTCTGTGAGCTGCATCCCGGTGACGCCGACGGCCTGACGTGGGCAGAGGTGGTGGCCAGTTTCGGTGCTCCCGACTGGGACAATGACCCGAGCCAGCCGTTGGCTCCCGGTGGCGAATCATGGCTCGACTTCTACGATCGCTGCGTGAGGACCTTCGCGCGCATCGCGGCCGCCCACCCGGGTCAGCGCGTGCTCCTCGTGGTGCACGGGGGTGTGATCGAGCAGTTGATGAAGCTGGTCAGCGGCGCCGACGCCGCGCGACGGCTCGGGCTGCGCACCGAGCACGCGTCGATGACCGAGGTGGAATTTCGTGCCAGCTCGCACCGACTCCTGCGTTATAACGATCGAGCGCCGTTGGTCGAGGCGTAGTTCTGCAGGAACTCGGACACGTGGAAGGCCAAATCCAGACTCTGGGTCGCGTTGAGCCGGGGATCGCAGATGGTGGTGTAGTTGAGCTCAAGATCGGACTCGTCTAGTCGAGACCCGCCACCGAGACATTCGGTCACGTCATCCCCGGTGAGTTCGATATGCAGACCACCGGGCCACGTGCCGAGTGCTTGATGAACCCCGAAGAACTGGGCGGTCTCGGCCAGGACGTCGTCAAAATGACGCGTCTTTTGCCCACCGACCACGCGGAAGGTGTTGCCGTGCATGGGGTCACAGGCCCACACGACGTTTCGTTCGTCGTCGCGCAGCGCCTCGACCAAGGGTGGTAGGGCTCGCCCGATCTGCTCGACACCCATGCGCGAGATGAGGGTCAGTCGGCCCGCCACGTTGGCCGGGTTGAGGACGTCAACCAGTCGGCGAAGTTCGTCAACGCCCATCGACGGACCGACCTTGAGACCCAGCGGATTCGAGACCCCACGAAGAAATTCGACGTGCGCGCCATCGAGCTGGCGCGTACGGTCACCGATCCACAACATGTGCGCCGAACAGTCGTACCAGTCACCGGTCAAGGAGTCGCGTCGGGTGAGCGCCTGCTCGTAGGGCAGGATGAGTGCTTCGTGACTGGTGTAGAACTCGACACCCTGCAATGCGGAGTCGTCGTGGAGATCGATGCCGCAGGCCCGCATGAACTGCAGTGCGCGTTCGATCTCGTCGGCGATCATCGCGTAGCGCTTGCCCTCGAGCGAGTTGGCGACGAACTCCTGGTTCCACGCGTGCACGCGTGAGAGGGCGGCGAACCCGCCGGTGGTGAAGGCGCGAAGGAGATTGAGGGTGGCCACGCTCTGGTGGTACGCGGCGAGGAGACGATCGGGGTCGGGACGTCGACCCGACGCCGTGAACTCGTCCGAGTTCACGATGTGACCACGGAACGCCTCGAGACGAACGCCGTCGCGCTCCTCGTAGTCGTCCGAACGAGGCTTCGCGAACTGCCCGGCGATGCGGCCCACCTTGATCACGGGTACGCCCGCGGCGTACGTGAGGGCCACCGCCATTTGCAAAATGACCTTCAGCTTGTCGCGAATCGCGTCGGCGGAACCCTCGTCGAATGACTCGGCGCAATCACCGGCCTGGAGCAGGAAGGCGCGTCCGCGCGCGACGTCGCCCAGGTGCTGCTGCAGGCGGCGGGCCTCGCCGGCGAAGACGAGGGGCGGCTTGGCGGCCAACTGATGTTCTACACGTTCCAGGTGCTCTTCGTCCGGCCACGCGGGACTCTGGTGGACACGACGAGAGCGCCACGAAGTGGTCGACCAGTCGTTCGTCGTACTCGGCATCACTTCAGCGTAGGGCTTGATCGCCAGAGCGGGCAATCGGTGAATGGCCACGACCCCGGTGGGTGCTGACATCCCCGTTAGGCTTGGCGCGTGACAGTCCGGCGCATCGGTCTCTTCGGAGGGACCTTCGACCCGCCGCACTTCGGCCACGTCGCCGCGTTACGCGCGGCTGCGAGAAGCCACCGCTTCAACCAGATTGAGGTGACCGTGGCCGGGGATCCGTATCAAAAGAGTGCGCGCGGTCCGGTGCGACCGGCGCCCCTGCGTCTCGCCATGGCGAGTGCCGCCTTCAGCGGTCTGGAGTTGGTGGAGGTGTCGGATCGCGAGATCCGCCGCAGTGGACCCTCGTACACGATCGATACCGTTCGTGAGCTGCTGGTCGACGCCGACGAGGTGGATCTGATTATTGGCGCGGATCTGGTGACCCAACTTGACCAGTGGCACGACGCCACGACCTTGCGGACCCTGGTGCGCGTGGGCATCGTGCCTCGACCCGGCGGCGCGGTTGGCGTTCCGCCAGGTTGGATCACCTACGAGATCGCGATGGCGCCGGTTGATCTGTCGAGCTCTTACATCCGTGACAGCCACCCGAGTCACGAAAGTCTGCGAGATTTCGTGCCCGACGCAGTTATTCCGCTCTTCGAAGGTTTCCGAGGGTAAGGTTTGGTCGTCATGGCGGTTCGAAACTTCGATGTGACCAGTCCGCGTTCCGCGCGCTACGCGGTTGCCCCACCGCGGCGCCGGGCGGACGTTCGCCGCACGAAACAACGTTGGGCAGTCGTCGCCGTGGCCGGCGTGACCATGCCGTTCGTCGCCGTTCTCGTCGTGCTTGGGGTGGCCCACTGAGCGAGCTGGCCCCCAGCGCGGCCGTGACCCGCGGTGTCTTCGATGTCTACGTGGAACGTCTGGTGGACGCCGCGTTGCGTGGCGCCGAGGAGAAGTCGGCGATCGATCCGGTGGTGCTCGACCTACGTCGATTGGTGGACTCGTTCGACGCACTCGTGATCGCGTCGGGTGGCTCCGATCGCCAGGTGCGATCAATCACCGAAGAGGTCGAGCGGGTCGTCGCCCTGACGACGGGGGTTCGGCCCCTTCGCGTCGAAGGCTTCGCCGAGGCACAGTGGGTCGCGCTCGACTACGGCGACGTCATCGTCCACGTCTTCGATCTCGCGTCGCGCGACTACTACGATCTCGAGCACCTGTGGAGCGCGGTGACCGCCTTTCGGGCGCCTACCCGTTGAGTAGTGACTGGTAGTCCGCCACGGTAACCAGCGTGGTCGGGGGACCGTTCGGTCGCGGCAGCCGCTCGGGTACGCCCGCGGCGGAGATTCGTATGCCTCGCGTAGCGCCGACGTAGTACGCGGTCTTCACGATCTGGCCGATCGCCAATATGAGTTGTTGGCGAGGGATGGAGGCCATCGACCGCGCGATTTGGATGAGCCCGACGCCGTGCACGATCGTGGCTTGGGTGACCACGAGGTCGCTGGGTATAGCGCTGGTGTACCCGGTGCCGACCTCGATGTCGGTGGGGCCGAGGATGAGCTCGCGCAACACCGAGAAGAGCGTGGGCGGCGACGGCACGATTCGGCTAGACGGCGCGAGGTGGCCGGTCGCGTCAACCATGTACACCGGTTGGGTGATGAAGACCACTCGGCCATTGTTGGTCCCGGGAATGACCTGGCCGAGTAGCCCGAGCGGCACCACCTTGGGATTGATCGTGGACGGGTGCTGGGACGTTGGTACCAACGTGCAGGCACTGAGGGCCAGTGAGGCCGCGAGACCCATCGCCATAACCCCGACGCGCGTCACTGGGCGAACTCCTCGGACACCGGTAGACAGATACGGATGCGAGCGCCACCCTCGGGACTTTCCGTCGCGCTGATCGTGCCACCGAAGGCGGCGACGTGATCGCGAACGAGCGCGAGACCCAGGCCGGTACCGCGAACCACGCCGCGGTCGTTGGCGGCGCGCCCGCGGTAGAAGCGCTCGAAGATCTGGTCGCGCTCTTCGGGAACGACGCCGGGTCCGGCGTCGTCGACGTTGATGATGAGTTGATCCTGCGCCATCTCGAGTCGGATGGCCACGACCCCGTGGGCGTAGCGCTCGGCGTTGGACACGAGGTTGGTCATCACCCGCTCGAATCGGCGTCGGTCCACGCTCACGGAGGGATCTCGAACGTCCGGGTCCACGATGATCTGGGGAACGGGCAAGCCGTAGCGTTGCGCCGCGCTGCGCGCCGCCTGGCGAATGAGCTCGACCGCGGGCACCGTTTCGATGACGTGCGGGGCGGCACCGGCATCGCTGCGGGCGATCTCGAGCAAGTCGTCGACGAGCGACTGAAAGATGGCGAGATCGGCGGTGAGTAGGTCGAGGCTCTCGCGTCCAGCCTCGGAGAGCTCGTCTCGGTGCTGTTGCAGTACCGACGTCGTGGTCGTCAGCGTGGTCAGCGGTGAGCGGAGCTCGTGGCTGACGTCGCTCGCGAAACGAGCGTCGCGTTCAAGCCGTTCGACGAGGCGGCTCACCATCGAATTGAACGACTCAGTCAACTGCTGGACTTCCTTGTCGGAGCGAGTGATGGACAGGCGCGTGGTGAAGTCACCGTCGGCGATCGCCACCGCCGCTTCGGAGACTCGTTCAATGGGTCGCACGGCGCGACGCGTGACCCATAGACCCCCGGCGAGACCGATGAAGGTCGTCAGCAGTGCGCCGAGGCCGAGCAACTTCACCAAGGTGCGCAGCGTGTTTTCGAGCCCCCCCAGGTCGAACACCTCGAATACCTGGGTCTCGACCGCCGGTATGGGGACGCCAACGACGAAGATGACGCGCCCCTGGACGTCGAGGGTCTGCTGGACGACGTGGCCCCGGTCGACCAGGGCGATGATGGACGGCGTGACGTCGGCGGTGGCCGCGCCGTTGCTTCGCGAGAGCCACTGATGGTGCGTGTGAACGAGCACGCTCGAGTTGGTTGCCTGTTCGATGGAGTTGAGCTGGTTGGCCAGATCCGGTGGCGACGTGTAGAGCGTCGAGCGAATCAGTGCCGCGTTGACGTAGCTCTGTCGCAGATCGGTCTGTTGCTGGTTGTTCACGAGCACGCGCTGAATGCCGATGAAGGTGACGGTGACGAAGACGGAACTGAGCAGGAGCGTACTGAGGCCGAAGGTGACGAGCAGGCGCAGACGTAGGCTCCGTCGTCGCACTAGAGGACCAGCTTGTATCCAGCCCCGCGCACGGTAACCAAGTAGGTCGGATTACTCGGGTCGGGCTCAATCTTCGTGCGCAACCGACGAATGTGGACGTCGACCAAGCGGCTGTCCCCGAAGTAGTCGTAGCCCCATACTCGTTCGAGGAGATCCTCGCGCGACAGGACGCGTCCGTTGGCCGCCGCGAGATCGATGAGCAATCGGAACTCGGTGGAGGTGAGATGCAATTCGGTACCGTCGTCGTGGCGTACGACACCCTCGTCGGGTACGACGTGAAGATTGCCAAGTTTGAAGGCGTTGGTGTTCTTGTCGGGACGACGTCGCAGGTGAGCGCGGACCCTCGCGAGGAGTTCCTCGGGAACAAAGGGCTTGGTCACGTAGTCGTCGGCGCCCGACTCGAGACCGAGTATCACGTCGGCGGTGTCGTCGCGCGCCGAGACGATGACGATGGGCAGGTCACTCGCGTCGCGAAGCGCCTGGCAGGTTTGAAAGCCCGTCATCCCCGGGAGCATCACGTCAACGATGGCGAGATCGGACGCCATGCGCTGGTTCAGGGCGATACCGACCTCGCCCGACGGGGCGTCATCGACGACGAACCCCTCGCCCTCGAACATCAGTCGCAGCGCCGTGCGGATGTGGTCGTCATCCTCAACGATCAAGATTCGGGGCACAACACTCCTTCGCGTTAGGGCCAGACTACCCAGGTCACGCGGCGGCGTCGGGCTATCGGTAACGTGGTGGCGTGGCGGGGACGAAACGTGACGTCTCGTCGGGGACGTGGGAACTGGATGGTTTCCTCGCGATGTTGCGAGCGGCGGATCGGTCTCCCGCGACCGTACGGGCCTACGGCGGCGACGTGGCGAGATTCATCGAGTGGTGTGCCGCGCGCGGCGTGGCGGGGCCGACCGCCGTCGCACCACGGGAGCTGCGCTCGTACCTCGTCACATTGACCGAGCGCGGCGACGCCCGGTCATCGATCGGACGTCGGCGCGCGTCGCTGCGCGCGTACTTCGCGTGGCTGAACGAACGAGGGCGATTGACCACGGATCCGGCGCGTCGACTGATGGCCCCGCGACCGTCGTCTCGACTACCCACGGTTGTCGTGCGCGAGCAACTCGAATCGTTGCTCGACGACGACTGGGGGGACGACCGGTGGGCCCTGCTCGACCGCGCGGTCTGCGAGGTGCTGTACGGGTCGGGGCTGCGCGTCTCGGAGCTCTGCGGCTTGGACCGGTCGAGTCTCGACTGGTCGCGTCGGCTCCTTCGAGTAATGGGCAAGGGACGCAAGGAACGGCTGGTTCCGTTGCACGACCGCGGATTCGAGGCGGTGCGCGCATGGTTAGGGGCCGGCTGGCCCGAGGTGGCCACCGTAGCCTCGCCGCTCGAAGCGGTCTTCTTGAATCGACGCGGTCGGCGAATTGGGCCACGCGACGTTCGTCGAATCATCGATCGGCGCGTGGATCCCGGGCACGTCTACCCCCACGCACTACGTCACACCTTCGCGACCCACCTGCTCGAGGGTGGCGCCGACCTTCGCGAAGTCCAAGTGCTCCTGGGGCACGAAAGTCTCACCACGACCCAGCTCTACACGCACGTGTCCAAGTCA
>JAKBCT010000040.1 GCA_021807655.1 Actinomycetes bacterium
CGAAGCGTTGGCGCACCTCGTCGATGGCGTCACGCAGTCCCTCAAATCCGACCTGTCGCACTCGTGACGCCTGTTCGCTCCACTCGCGGGCATTGGTCGACTCGACCGCCACGGGCAGGGCGAGTTGGATCTCGTTCGCGCTCCGTTCGAGGAACGACGAGGCGTAGAGCCCCACGAGGCGCACCGACTGGGTGAGCTCGATCGTCTCGGCGAGCGCCACGCCGATCATGGCGATGGCTCCGTCGTCGTCCACGCCAAAGGACAGGGTCTGGGAGCGCGACACGCTGCGCAGGTCGTCGAACCGCACGACCAGGGTGATCGTGCGCGCCAGCTGGTGATGGGCGCGCAACGCCCTCGCCACCACCGCGGCGTGACCGCGCACCACCTCGCGCACCGCGTCGACGGTGCGCAGTGACTTCGCGAACGTCTCGTCGTGACCGAGCGACTTAGCCCCTCGATCAACGACGACCTCGCGTCGGTCGTCACCGCGCGAGTACGCCACCAGCGTCGCCGCCATCGCCGGACCCACGTGGTTCGCGAGCGTCGTCTCGTCGACCACCGCGAGGTCGCGGACCCAGCGCAGACCGAGCCGGTTGAGCTTGGCCGTCGTGGCCGGTCCCACCCCCCAGAGCGCCCCGACGGGCAACTCGGCCAGCCACCGGTGCTCGGTCGCCCGATCGACCCAGACCACGCCCGGACCCGGCGTGACGCCCCCACTGGTCACGCTCGGCTTTGAGCGCTTGGACGCCAGCTTCGCAAAGAGTTTGTTGCGCGCGAGCCCGACGCCACAGTCGAGGTGTAGTTCGGCCTCGATACGTCCACGCAGGGCCCACGCGGCTTCGACGGGGCGAATCCCCATGCGGCGCAGTCCTCGAAGGTCGGCGAACAGCTCATCGAGCCCGATCGCCTCCACGTTCGGCGTGAGGTCGGTCACGATGTCGCGGAACCGTCGCGAGTACTCCTCGTAGCGGTCAAAGCGGCCCGGCAAGATCACGAGTGCTGGGCAGCGGCGGCGCGCCACGACGCTCGGCATCCCGCTACGCACGCCGAATCGCCGCGCCTCGTAACTCGCACTGGCGATCACGCCGCGTTCGCCGGCGCCACCGACCGCGATCGCGCGACCCACGAGGGACGGGTCGTCGAGGATCTCGACCGACGCGAAGAAGGCGTCGAGGTCGACGTGCAGGACGGGCGCGTCGTCGACGGTCGGCTGGTCAGTTGGTGAGTTGGACACTGCGGAACGCTTCACCGTAGGCGACACCAACCGGACGGCCGGCCTGTTCGGCCCGTCCGTAGACGACCTCGCGGACCTCGTCGAAGTCGCCGCCGAGCTGCGAGGCGTGCGCCAGTACCGCCGCCGCCTTGCGGTCGATCGTGCGCGAGATGTCCACGACAACATCTGGTTCGTGGGTGCCGCTCAGTAACAGGTGTCTTACCTGATGAGCAGCACCGTGCTCGGGGAAGTACAGCGGCATCGCCGCGGCGGGCGCCACGGCGTCGAGTAGGGCCCAGCCCGTCTCACGATGGTCGTGGTGGTTGACGTACACCCCACCGAAGAAAGTGGCGGTCGGATCGTGACCGACGACGACGTCTGGTCGAAGGGAACGGATCAAACCGACCAGTTCGCCACGCAGCGCCACGTCATTGACCACGTCGCCGTCGGGGTGGTCGAGACCCACCACGGACGCGACCCCCAACAGCGCGGCCGCCGACTCGAACTCCGACCGGCGAACGCCGCGCAGCGATTTGGCGTCGGTCTGACCAGAGTGTGATCCCTTTGACCCGTCACAGACAACGACCATGTGAACCGCGCAGCCCTCACTCGCCCATTGGGCGAGCACCCCGCCGGCCGCGACGTCGCCGTCGTCGGGGTGCGCGTAGATAGCGAGCGCGCGCTCGGGCTGCAGGCGCAGGTTGCGCATCGTCAGTTCCGTAGTTTTGGCGCGGTCGACTTGACGAGCATTCCAATCTCGCGCGCGAAGTCCTCCGTGCCCTCGAAGCCTTTATAGACCGAGGCGAAGCGAACGTAGGCGACGTCGTCGATCGGTCGTATCGCGTCGAGCGTCGCGCGCCCGATCTCTTCGCTCGACACGTCACGGTTCAACAGGCGCATCGACTCCTCGACGGTCGCGGCGATCCCTTCCATGACGCGTTCGTCGACCGGCCGGTTCTTGCACGCGGCGCGGATCCCCATAAGTATTTTCGACTGGTCGAACGGCTCGCGCTCCCCGGACCGTTTGACGACGACGAGGCCGACTTCTTCGATCCGCTCGAAGGTGGTGTAGCGCTGGCCGCACGCCGCGCATTCACGCCGACGACGAATCGCAACGCCGTCTTCGGCGAGCCGTGAATCAACCACGCGGTCGTCATCGGTCGAGCAGAAGGGGCAACGCATCCCCGTCACGATACACGCAATTTTCGGGGAATTATGGTATAAGCACGTGCTCACCCGGGACCACCACACTCGAACGCAGCTCCTTGGTGAGCGCGCGTCGGGCCAGCGCCGGGTCGAGCGGGTTGGCGAGGCGCGCTATGGAGCCGATGGAGTCGCCCGCCTGCACGACGTAGACCATGCCCGAGGCGAGCGTCGTGCCAGTGGCCAGGTCGGTCGGCAGTCCGCTACCCGTCGTACCGCCAAAGGCGTGGCCGGGCCACGCGAGTACCACCAGTCCGAGACCAACACCGAATGCGAGAAGCACACGTTGACGTTGACGGCGACGTCGCGCCCGAGCGAGCCGGCGGCTCGCGAGGGTGGCGCCCGAGCGCCACGTAACGCTCGACTGGTCAACGAGACGCAGGTGAGGACCTACCGGCGGACGGAACTCGTACTCCGTCAGTGCGACTGCGGACACTGCTACCTCCCTATCAGACGAACACCTGTTCGTATTCTAGCGAACAGGTGTTCGTCTAGCAAGGGGTCACTCACCGTCCGACGTCGGTGCTCGGCTCACTCGCGTATTCCCTGACGGCACGGCCGACTCGCCCAAAATCACTCCATGGTCGCCGGCGGCGCCCCAGCCGCAGCGCTTCGGAGACTTCATCCAGGGTGCGAACCATCACGATGCGATGGGCGCGTACCAGCCGAGCACAGTCGCGCGCCAGGTCGGCGTCGGGATGATCGGCCGAATCAGTAACCTGCCCGTCACTCACCCAGATGAGCGGCTCACCGGTGCGACGCTGGGCGATCGCCCACCCCAGGATCGGGCCGTCGACCCCATTGCCGACGTTGCCACTCGGCACCTCATCGACTACCCCGCCGCGGTTCGCGAGCAACCAGGCGTTGGGCGTGAAACCAGGGTCGCCCGGTCGGTGACTGTACCCGACGATCAGCGAGTCGGGGGCACGTCGTACGAGTCCCGCGAGAGTCTCGCGATCAAGGTCCATCGAGCCGGACTGGTCAATCACCACCACGCCGCCGTGACGCCGTGCCGGCGCCGCGAAGGCTCGGCGCTGTTCGTCGGTAAGCAGCCGACCGGGGTAGGCCAAGACGACGCCGCTCAACGCCGGCCGGCGGTGACGTAGGCCACCGGTTCGTGCACGAACACGCAACGACGACTCGGCGAAACGGAGGTCGGCGAAGTGTCCACTCGGCGGCCGGCGGGCGCCGGGTTGGAGCGAGCGTTTGAAGCGTCGTAACGATTCGGCGTCGCGTGGGAGCCGCGCGTCGCTCACCGATGTCACCAGCCGCGCGAGGGGTATCGTGAACGCACCGTAGCCCAGGGGCACCCCGTCGACGCGCGCCACGGTCGCGCCCAGCTCGTCGGCGCTCGCGTCACGCACGAGGACCTTCGCGCGGGCACCCACCGCGCGAAGCGCCGCCACCCACCCCGAATCGCCTCGACGAACCCCGGACACGAAGTCACGCTCGGCGCCGGTGCCGAGCACCGCGAGCAAGAAACATACGGCCTCGGACCAGTTGCCACTACGCGCCAAGCGCTCGCCGCCCACGCGTTCGGTCCCGTCACGTAACTGGTCCACGTCAAAGCCGAGCCGCGACAGAATCGTGTTGACCCGCATCTCTTCAGCGCATTCGAGAGCGCGCGCCGGGATGTCGGCGACGCTTTCGATCCACTCGCGGCGATGCGGACTCACCCGTACGTGGATCAACTCGTGGGCGCGCACCACGCGCGCGCGTTCGTCTGGTTCCCAGGGCACTCGCAGGACGCGTTGGCTCAGGTCACAGCTCGCGTCACCGCGCCACGACGATCCACGTTCGATACGCCACGGTTCCGCATCGAATCCGTCGTCTCGACCGGTGACCAGTTCGGGATAGACGTCAACGCCACTCACGACAGCGCGGCTATCCGCAACGCGTCGAGCACGCTACTCGCCCTCGCCCGGCCGAAGGCCAGCTCGGCGGCCCTCGACGCACCGTAGTGACGACGGAGTCGATCAAAGGCGTAGAAGCTGCGCAGGGAGATCCGCCGAGACTCCTCACCAATCGATCCCGCGAGCGCCGGACCTCGAAGGTCCTCGCTCAGTCGCTCCACGGCATCCAGATGCGGACGGTCTACGCGCAGTCGAACGGCGAATCGGTCACGCAGGGCCGCGGGCAGGTCGTCGAAGTCCTCGATGTTGGTGGTCATCACGACCGAGAATTCGGGACCGGGCGTTGTCCACTGCCCCGTTTCGGGGTGACGCCACCTCGCGGAGTCCACCGAGTCGGTCATCGCCAACAACGTGCTGAGCGCGTCACCCGAGGCGCGATCGACCTCGTCGACGACGAGTCGGCCGCCGCGTCCGCCGTTAGCGGTCCACGCGCGGATCGCCGGTCCCTCTCGCCAGTGCCACGTCCCGTCACCCGCCGGCATCCAGGTGCCAGTGATCTCGCCGGTCGTCAGGTCTTCAGTACACACCAGGCGTTCGGCCGGACCATCCAGCACCCCTGAGTGCAGCGCCGCGTACGTCTTTCCTGTACCGGGGGGTCCGTACAGCACGACCCGATCGATACCGGCCGCCAATACGTCGGCGACGTCACGCCAACACTGGCCTAGCTCTCGCTGTTCTTCGATGATCATTGCTCCACCTTTCCGGCGACCCAACGGTCGTCGGCGGTGGCGTGATCAACGCAGCGATTCTTGAGAGATCTTCTCCAGCACCGGCAGTGCGCGTTCGAGCAATCGACGCTCCGCGTCGCTCAACGCGTCCAACTGAGCACCGAGTCCCGTCGTCCGCTGACTACGCAGGGCCGTGAGCGTCTCGCCGCCCGACCTGGTCAAGGAGATCAACGACGCTCGCTTGTCGTCGGGATCCGCGCACCGTGTGACGAGACCCGCCTCTTCGAGCGTTGCGACGACCCTGGTCGCGGCCGGGGCACCCAACGATTCGCGAGTCGCCAGTGTGCTGATGCGAAGCGGTCCGCACTCGTCCACCGTGACCAGCGCTGATACCTGAGACGGCGAGAGACCGGCGGCCGCGTGCTGACGGATCGTTCGCATCAGTCTCCCGACGATCAGTTGAAGCCGGGCCGCGATCGTGACCCCGTCTTCGAGGACGCCCGCCTCCTTCATCGCACCACGTCACTCTCGAGGGCCACTTCGCCGGGCACCGCACCGCCGGCGATCATCACATCTTCCACGTGGCGTTGGACCGAGAGTTCTTGGTGAACGTAGCGACTTCCTCGGAGTGCCGAGAAGACCGCGCCGATCACGGCCATCGCCACCGCCATCGTAAAGACGATGATCAGTCCGTGGTGGAACGGCGAGAGGATCAGGTTGGGAAAGAAATGCTTACCCGTCAGGGTCGCCCACTGCGCGCTCGACACGTGCGCGATCGATTGACTGCCGAGCAAGCTCTTGAGCGGGTTGAAGCCGAGGAACGACGAGAAGAGGCTACCGACGGCGGGCAGGCTCGCCACGGCGTGCGCCTGGGCCGCGCTGACGCCGTGAGCGGAAAGACCCCGGTACATCGCTGACGGCAGCGTGTTGGTGAGCCCCACGATCATCAGCGAGAAGAAGACCCCAATGGAGAGCACCATGCCCGAATTCATGAACGCCGCTTGAATGCCCGCGGCACCACCGCGTTCATTGGCCGCGACACTGTTCATAATCGCCGTGGAGTTGGGCGCCGAGAACATGCCCCCGCCCAGGCCGTTGAGTGCCACGAGGACCGCGAAATTCGCGTAGTGGAAATTCGTTGGGAGCATCAACAGACCGATGAAACTGAGCCCGAAGAGCAGCAACCCGGTCGTCGAGAGGATGCGAGCACCGTGTCGATCCGAAAGATAGCCCGAGAGCGGCCCGGCTACGAGAAACCCGAGCGTCAACGGCAACAGGTAGATACCCGCCCACAATGGCGTTGACGAATAGCTGTAGCCGTGCAGCGGCAACCAGATTCCCTGCAACCAGATGATCAGCATGAACTGCAGACCGCCACGCGCAATCGCAGCGAGCAGGCCGGCGATGCTGCCGGTGAAGAACGCACGAATCTTAAAGAGTCGTAGGTTGAACATCGGCGAGGCGACGCGCATTTCAATCGCGAGGAAGATCGCGAGGAAGATCGCACCGATCGCGAACGCGGCCAACACGCGAGGCGATGTCCACCCCATCGAACTCGTGCCGTAGGGCTGGATGCCGTAGACAATGGCCGCCAACAACGACGTGAGGCCGATCGCGAAGGTGGCGTTTCCCCACCAGTCGATCGTGGCGTTCGCTCGTTCACCATTGTCACGAAGGCTGACGTAGCCCCAAATGGTGCCGAAAATGCCCACGGGCACCGAAACCCAGAACACGAGTCGCCAGTCACCAATCGAGAGCAGACCACCCAGGATCAAGCCCACGAACGAACCGCCGATCGCGGCCACCTGGTTGATGCCCATCGCGAACCCGCGCTGATCGGATGGAAAGGCGTCGACAATGATCGCGCTCGAATTCGCGAACAGCATGGCGCCGCCAACTCCCTGGACGAGTCGCCACAGGACGAGCCATAGGGCCCCGGCCCCGTGACGAAACGGGTCGAGGGCGAGCAGGATCGAGGCGACCGAGAACACCGCGAAGCCCAGGTTGTAGATCCTCACCCGGCCCTTGATGTCACCCAGACGTCCGAGGCTAATCACCAACACCGCCGTGACCAGGAGATAGCCCTGGAGGAGCCACAATAAATAGCCGACGTTGCCCGGCGAAAGTGGATTGATGCCGACACCGCGAAAAATCGCGGGCAGTGAGATCAAGATGATCGAACCGTTGATTGTGGCCATGAAGATCCCCAACGTGGTGTTGGTGAGCGCGATCCACTTATACCGTTCCGGGTGGGCGTGTTTGAGTGCCATCGAGGTGTCCGTTCGCGAATAATTAGTTACTTGTTGATAAGTAAGTGTATTCCATGTCGGGGCGGCCGTGGCGGAATTGGCTCGACGCCACTGCTGCAGGACTCATCGCGACACGGCGGGGCCAGTCAATACGGACCGACTATCGACGCGGCGAGTCCCGAAGACTCGAACAACTCGTCAGGTGTTTTACACCTGTGCCCTATGACTCGACGTTCTCGCCGAGGTAGACCGCCCGCACCCTCGCGTCGGTCAACAGATTCGACGCGCTGTCTCCAAAGACAATCCGGCCGTTCTCCATCACGTAACCTCGATCGGCGAGACGAAGC
>JAKBCT010000041.1 GCA_021807655.1 Actinomycetes bacterium
GCCGGGGGAAGAGCTCGTGGGCGGGAAAGACGCCGGCGCGCTCCCACTCGTCAACGTGGGGGTTGATCTCGCGTTCGACGAGGGACCGAACGGTCGATCGGAAGGCCTCGTGCTCGTCGGAGAAACGCACGGCCGCAGCGTAGCAGCGACCCGTCGGTCCAGCCGGGTGTCGAGGGATCAGTCGGCCTGGTTCTCGGCGTGGTGGTCGCCCACCTCGACGGGGTCGAGCAGGGTCATCTCGTCGTCGGTGAAGACCGTCGATCGGATCAAGAAGCGCACCCCCTCGGGTGCCTCGAGCGAGAAGCCACCACCGCGGCCCGGGACCACGTCGACCAACAGGTGCGTGTGGGACCAGTACTCGAACTGGTCGGCGCCCATGTAGAACGGCGTGCCGGCGACCTCGCCGAGGTAGACGTCGCGCTGGCCGATGCGGAACTCGCCGCGGGGATAACACATGGGACTCGAGCCGTCACAGCAGCCCCCCGACTGGTGGAACAGCAACGGACCGTGCTGGTCCACCAGTCGGGCGACGAGTGCCGCCGCCTCGTCGGTGATGTCGACGCGACGAAGTTTGTTCATGGTTAGAAGAACCCTAACTTGTGGGGCGAGTAACTGACCAGCAGGTTCTTGGTCTGCTGATAGTGGTCGAGCATCATCAGGTGCGTCTCGCGGCCGATCCCCGATCCCTTGTAACCCCCGAAGGCGGCGTGGGCGGGGTAGAGGTGGTAGCAGTTGGTCCAGACGCGCCCCGCCTGGATCGCGCGACCCACGGTGTAGGCGGTGTTGGTGTCGCGGGTCCAGAGTCCGGCACCCAACCCGTACAGGGTGTCGTTGGCAATCGCGATCGCCTCTTCGGTCGACGAGAACGTCGTAGCCGAGAGCACCGGGCCGAAAATCTCCTCCTGGAAGATGCGCATCTTGTTGTGGCCCTTGAAGATGGTCGGCTCGACGTAGTAGCCGCCGTCACAGCCCGCGACCTGGCGCTGGTGTCCACCGACCAGCACCTCGGCACCCTCGCTTCGTCCGATGTCCAGGTAGGAGAGGATCTTCTCGAGCTGGTCGTTGGACGCCTGGGCGCCGACCATCGTGTCAGTGTCCAGCGGGTTGCCGAGCTTGATGGCGTTCACCCGAGCGATGCAACGCTCCATGAACTCGTCGTAGATCGACTCGTGAATGAGCGCCCTCGACGGGCACGTGCAGACCTCGCCCTGGTTGAGGGCGAACAGGACGAGCCCTTCGATCGCCTTGTCGAGGAAGTCGTCGTCGGCCGCCATGACGTCGGGGAAGAAGATGTTCGGACTCTTGCCACCGAGCTCGAGGGTGACCGGGATGATGTTCTCGGACGCGTACTGCATGATCAGACGACCGGTCGTGGTCTCGCCGGTGAAGGCGATCTTGGCGATGCGCGGCGACGACGCCAGGGGCTTGCCCGCCTCGACGCCGAAGCCGTTGACGACGTTGAGCACGCCCGGGGGGAGCAGGTCCGCGATGAGCTCGACCACCTTGAGGATCGACCAGGGAGTCTGTTCGGCGGGCTTGAGGACGATGCAGTTGCCCGCCGCGAGCGCCGGGGCGACCTTCCACGTGGCCATCAGGATCGGGAAGTTCCACGGGATGATCTGGCCGACCACGCCGAGCGGCTCGTGGAAGTGGTACGCCACGGTGGTGTCGTCGATGACCCCGATCGAGCCCTCCTGGGCGCGCAGGGCACCGGCGAAGTACCTGAAGTGGTCGATCGCGAGTGGGATGTCGGCGGCGAGTGTCTCGCGGATCGGCTTGCCGTTCTCGTAGCACTCGGCGATCGCGATCGCCTCGAGATTGGCCTCGAGCCGATCGGCGATTCGCAACAGCACGAGCGAGCGTTCGGCCGGACTGGTCGCACCCCACGCGCTCTTCGCGGCGTGGGCGGCGTCGAGCGCGAGCTCGATGTCCTTGGCGTTGGAGCGCGCGATCTTCGTGAAGACCTCGCCCGTGATCGGTGTGACGTTGTCGAAGTATTTGCCATCGACTGGTGGCACCCATCGACCGCCGATGAAGTTGTCGTACGTGGGCTGTACGGTGACTGGACTACCGGCCGAGCCGGGAACGTCGTAGAGCATGATCCCCCCAATTTCCTTACCGGCGCGTGCGCCGAACCTCGTATGCGTGTCTCGCAACGGCCGAATGGTACGTGTCACCAGGTTGGCAAAAGGTTGGCGCCGCCGCCCTCGCGCGCGCGCCGGCCTCGGGGTATCGTTCGCACCAGGAGGGTTCGCCGCCGGGGTCTGGGGGGACGTGAATCGCGAGTTGAAAGAGCGTCGAGGCGACGCCGAGGCGCTGTGGCGCTACGCGGTGGGAGCGCACGGTTCGACGAGCGCGGCGCGCCCGGAGGTCTTCGCCTCGTGGCAGCGCTCGGCGCAGGCGGTCCCGGTAGACCTCGCGCTCGCGCCGATGGTCGAGCCGTCGGCGGTGACGGCTCAATTCGCCGAATCCCGGCTGGGTCGCGCGAGTCGGGTCATCCTCGACGACCTGCGCGACGTGACCGCCGACGGTGACCTCGTCGCCGCGTTGACCGACGAAACGGTGACCATCACCTGGCTCGCCGGGGGACGTCGGATGCGGCGCAACGCCGACGCGGTCAACTTCGCCCTCGGCGGCTGCTGGAGCGAGGGGTCGGTCGGGACCAACGCGCTCGCGCTCGCCCACCAGCTCGGTCGCCCGGCGACGGTCTTCTCGGCCGAGCACTACGCGCCGATGGTTCACGACTGGGTCTGCTACTCGGCACCGATCATCGATCCCACCGACGGTCGCTCGCTCGGGGTCATCGACGTATCGTCGCTGTGGAGCAAGTTCAACCCCTCGTTGCTGACGATGGTCCGCGCGCTCGCGCGCAACGTCGAGTACGAGTTGGCCCGCGACCCGACGGCCGCGATCGTCGTGATCTCGCCCGAGGGGCGCGGCGACCTGGGGCTGCGCGTACTGGGCTCGGCGGCGGTCAGCGTGGACGGATCGCCCGTGCGGGTGAGCCCCCGTCAGCTGGAACTGCTCGCGGTGCTCGCGATGCACGACGAAGGACTCTCGTTGGACGAGTTGACGGCGCTCGTCTACGGCGATCAGCCGATCAGCGCTACGACGGTGAAGGCGGAACTGTCGCACCTGCGCCAACTGGTCGGCGACGTCATCGCGTCGCGACCCTACCGACTCACCGGGCGCGTCGACGCCGATCACGTGCGCGTGCTGAGGGCCCTCGCGAGCGGGGACCTCAACGCCGCGCTCGACCTCTACCGGGGGTCACTGCTACCGAGCTCGGAGAGCCCCGAGATCCGGTCGTGGCGCAACCAGATCGACGTGGCGATCCGCAACGCGGTAATGCGTTCGAAGAACCCCGAACTGCTCTATCGGCTGAGCGCGTGTTGTCCGGACGACGGCGACGTCGCGCAGCTCGCGCTCTCGCTCATGGCGTCCGACGACGTGCGCCGCGGCGTCGTCGCGGGACGTCGCGTCCGCTACTGAGCGGACCCCGTCACCCACGGCTTGGCTAGCCTACGATCGACGGGCTTCGCTAACGAAGGGTGGTCATCGTGCCGTACGCATTTTCCGACCGGGGACTCGAGGTTCAAGAGTCGGTCCATCGTTTCATCGAGCACGTCATCGAACCCAACGAGCAGACGTACTACGAGCAGTTGGACGAGCTCGGGATCGATGGGTACCCCCCGATCCTGGACCGGCTCAAGTCCCAGGCCCTCGAGCGTGGGCTCTGGAACCTGTTCCTGCCCCACCTCAACGCCGAGAGCCCGGGCACGCCACTGTCGAACCTCGACTACGCACCGATCTCCGAGCAGCTCGGTCGGTACTCGTTCGCCTCTGAGGCCATGAACTGCAACGCGCCCGATACCGGCAACATGGAGATCTTGAACCTCTACGGCTCAGAGCGTGTCAAGGCCGAATGGCTCGCGCCCCTGCTCGCGGGCGAGATCCGCAGCGCCTTCTCGATGACCGAGCCCGACGTGGCGTCCTCGGACGCGACGAACATCGGACTGTCCATCGAGCGCGACGGCGACCAGTACGTGCTCAACGGTCGCAAGTGGTTCTCGAGTGGCGCTCGTTCGCCGCGCTGCCAGGTGTTGATCGTGATGGGCAAGACCGACCCATCGGCGCCCCGCCACCGCCAACAGTCGATGATCGTGGTGCCCCGCGAGACCCCCGGCGTGGAGATCGGCGTCGAGCCGCACGTCTTCGGCTACGACGAACGGGGCGGTCACCCCGAGGTCATCTACCGCGACGTGCGCGTACCCGTCGACTACCTGCTCGGCGAGGAGGGGGGCGGCTTCGCGATCGCCCAGGCCCGACTCGGACCGGGTCGCATCCACCACTGCATGCGCACCATCGGGGTCGCCGAGCGGGCGCTCGAGCTGATGGTGTCGCGCTCGCTCGAGCGTAAGACCTTCGGGACGAGCCTCGCCCACAAGGGGCTCATCCAGGACTGGATCGCCGAATCGCGCATCGAGATCGATATGGCGCGTGAGTACGTGTTGCACACCGCCCACCTGATGGACACGGTGGGCAACAAGGGCGCTGCGGCCGAGATCGCCGGGATCAAGGTTGCCGTGCCGAACATGGCGCTCAAGGTCATCGACCGGGCGATCCAGGTGCACGGTGCCGCGGGCGTGACTCAGTTCACGCCGCTCGCGCACATGTACGCCGGCATCCGCACGCTGCGAATCGCCGACGGCCCCGACGAGGTCCACAAGATGACGATCGCCCGCCGCGAAATTCGCAAGCACAGCCGCGACTTCCACATCGGCCCCAGCGCGTAGCCCGCTACACGGCGCGCAACACCTCGCCGATCGCCCCGGGCAGGTCCGAGGACCGGGCGTATCGCGAGAGTCGAGACCCCGCGGCCCCGTGCACGTACGCGGCCAGCGCCGCGGCGTCCACGAGTTCGTGACCGCGCGCGACGCTCGCGCCGACGAGGCCCGCGAGCACGTCGCCCGTTCCGGCCGTCGCGAGCGCGCTGGTGCCGGATTGGATGACGCGCACGAGCCCTTCGGGACTGGCGACGACGGTCGTGGGGCCCTTCAAGAGCACGACGCAACCACTGGAGCGCGCGAGGGTGCGCGCCGCGTCGAGCCGATCGGCCGACGGGCTCGACCCGACGAGCCGCTCGTACTCACCATCGTGGGGCGTAAGGATCCAGGGGACGCCACGGCGTGCCGCGAGCACCGTCTCGTCGAGGCCGTCAGCGTCTAAGACGACGGGTACGCGAACGTCGGCGAGGCGGGCCGCGAGCCACGCCGTCGCGTCACGGCCGAGACCGGGACCGGCAACGACCGCGCGACTACGTGAATCGGGTGGACCGTCGGTACGCACGACCTCACTCGCGATGGCGACGTTGCCGACCAACTCGCCGCGGGTCGCCAGTCGGATCATCGAGGCGCCGCCAGCCAGTGCCCCGCGGGTCACGAGGTCGGCCGCACCGGGCATCATCGTCGAGCCGGCGATCACGTCCACGGCGTGGTGCCACTTGTGGTCGGTGCGGTTCCAGCGCACGAAGTCGGCGAGGTCGCTCGCCTCCAACAACCCGTCGACGCCGTCGCTCTCGATGCCGAGAGTGAAGACGCGCAACTCGCCAACGTAGGCGGCTGCGTGTCCGGTCACGTGCGCCGCCTTGAGGGCTCCGAGTGCGACGGTGACGTGCGCCTTCATCGGCTGACCGAGGACCTCGCCGGTGTCGGCGTCGACGCCCGACGGGAGATCGGCCGCGACCACGATGGTCGTGGGAGGGACGTGGGGCGCCCGATAGGGCCGTGAGCACCCGAGGCCGAAGGCCGCGTCGATGACCAGGTCGTAACCACGCAGGGCCGGGGGCTGATCGGCGACGTCGATGACCGTCACGCGCGCGCCGCGCCGGCGCAATTGTTCGGCCGCGACGCGTCCGTCGGCCCCGTTGAGACCCGGACCGACGACGACCGCGACGCGCGCGCCGTAGGCGGAGCGAAGGTGGTCGCACGCGACCAGCGCTATGGCGAGCCCCGCGTCACGGACCAGAGCGTCGACCCCCCGGCGCGCCACCGCGCGCGCGTCGGCGCGCCTCATCGCGGCGCTCGAGAGGATCGGGAACACGGCGACTCAGTCGACGGGCTCGACGACGACCGCCGTACCGTAGGCCAGGATCTCCTGGTAGGTGTTGGCTAACTCGTTCGAGTCGTAGCGCATGGCGAGCACCGCGTTCGCGCCGAGGGCCTGAGCGGCCTCGGACATCCGGTCGAGGGCCTCGCCCCGGGACTGTTGGAGCTGCTGGGTGAGACCGCGCAGCTCACCGCCCCCGATGGCCTTTAAGGCGGCGCCGAGCTGGGCGCCGACGTTTCGAGTCCGTACCGTGAGACCGTTCACCTCGCCGATCACCTTGGTGACCCGATAGCCGGGCAGGTCGTTCGTCGTGACAATGAGCACAGTGACCTCCTTTGAACGCCACTGTAGGCCGACGTGCGACGCCCCCGTCACCCCGCCCTATCGTGAGGAAAGCGACCGAGTTGGAGGCTGAGGATGGACACGATGAGTGAAGAACTGGTCGGCGCGACGGGCGTCGGCGAGCCGGGATACCTGACGTGGCTGGGCCACGCGACCGTGCTGATGGTCACGTCCACGGGGACGAGGGTGATCTTTGATCCGTGGCTCGAGAACCCGAAGAGTCCGGTCTCGATGGACGACCTCGGACCCGTCGACGTCATCGCGGTGACCCACGGTCACTTTGACCACATGGGCTCGGCGGTCCCCCTCGCGCTGGCGACGGGTGCGACGGTGGTGTGCGTTCCCGAGATGGCGGCCTACTTCGCGACCCAGGGACTCGCCAACGTCGTCGAGATGAACAAGGGCGGCACGGTACGGGTCGCCGACATCGGGCTCACGATGGTCAGCGCCGACCACTCCTGTGGCGTGGCGGCCGGTGAGGGACAGGCCAACATCTACGGCGGGAACCCCGTCGGATTCATCGCCCACCTGCCCGAAGGCAGCGGTGGTCCGGTGTACGTCTCGGGCGACACCAACGTCTTTGGCGACATGGCCCTGATCCGCGAGCTCTACGCGCCCGAGATCGCCCTGATGCCCATCGACGGTCACTACAACATGGGCCCGCGCGAAGCGGCCTACGCGGTGATGCTGCTCGGGGTCTCGCGCTTCACGCCGATCCACTTCGGGACGTTCCCGCTGCTGGCGGGAAGGCCCGAGGACGTGGCGCGACACCTCACCGAGCGTGAGGCCACGGCGCGAGTCGTCTCGGTGGAACCGGGCGGATCGGTGCCGCTCGCGCGCCAGTAGTTCAGCCGAAGAGGCCGATCCGCCAGCTCGCGGCGTAGGGCAGTACCTGCACCGCGGCGATCACGCCGAGCGTGAGGGCCGCCGCGAGCGCCCACTGTCGCGTCGAGGCGCCCTTGATCTGTCGGCGCGTGTAGGGGATCATGTCGCGCGGCGCGAACCGGGCGGTCTCGACGAGATGTCCGAGGACGTG
>JAKBCT010000042.1 GCA_021807655.1 Actinomycetes bacterium
CCGCACGCTGCGAGAAGGAGACCGCCCAGAGCGATCACGAACACAGCGGTTACCCGTCGACGGCGCACCGCGACTCGATGCCCCGACGAAGTTTCCATGGGTCCATTCTCACATCGTTCAACGGTTAGAAAAGTTCATCCGAGTCGTTTTCCTTGGCTACAGTCTCGATTACGAGACCAGTGGGAGGAACCGTGCTCAAAGGATTCAAGAATTTTCTGATGCAGGGCAACCTGATCGTGATCGCCGTCGGTTTGGTCGTCGCGACGGCGTTTTCGACCTTGATCAAGGCGTTCACCGATTCCATCATCACGCCGCTCGTGAGCGCCATGGAAGGTAGTTCGGCGGGGTCGCCGGGCCTCGGCTGGACGGTGAACCATCAGTTCGTCGACCTCGGGACCTTCATTTCGGCCATCATCTACTTCCTGATCTTCATGGTCGTGATTTACTTCGTGCTGGTCGTGCCGTACCGGGCGTACATGCGTCGCACCGGCAATGAGGTCTTCTCGGCGCCCAAGCCACCCGCTCCGGTGAAGACCTGCCCGAAGTGTCTCTCGGCCGACCTGCCCGCCGCCGCGACGAAGTGCAAGTACTGCGCGAGCGACGTCGATTGACGAGTCGTCTTGCGTGGATGGGTGTTCCGCAACGGGATCAACCGCCGGGTCCTTCAGATACGTGACTTCGACGGTGGTGTGTGGAATCGGTCGACGCAACGCGTAGACGCGTTTGAGTAAACAGAGACCGCCCACGTCGCGAGGATGGTTCTCGCGAGAGATCGATTGGCGTGATCCGTCGGTAGTCGAAGACGGTAAGGGATCGGTGGCGACAGCCATCATCGCCTGGCCGTGGGGAGCGTGGCGAGAAGACTCGATGTCGCCGCACCGGCATTTCCTACACCCCAACCTTCGTTCGCGACCTCGCCGAGTACGAAGTCGTCTGCCGCACCCCAGTGGTCGTGGACGAAGGCGCCGCGAGGAGACAATGCCCTTGTTCTTTAATCCCAGAATCCGTAAAGGGCGCGAGGGTGTCCCCTGGTGGTGAGGCTCGGCGCGCACACTATTCGTGGCCGGGTTCACTCACCTCGTGTCACAAGTGAATGCCGCCCACGGACTTCGCCCGGTAACTCGATATTCGCTTCGATCATGGTGACGCGTGGACCGCCCGCGCACGTCCCACAAATCGTGTCATTCTGACCTCGTCTGATTGATTCAGCTCCAACCATGTTGGGATGAAGCATTTCCAGACTTTTCTCAGCAACTCCACAGAGATTTCTAGAGATTAACGGCAAGGCTGGTCGTATCTCGGAACACCCCGTGAGCGTCAGGTTAGGCAAATCAATGTACCGTGCGTCAAAGATGAGGTTGGTTCGGCGAATCGGTGGGAACACCGTAGTTGCGCTCGTTACGCTGGGCGGCGCGGCCATAGCGGCGAACGCCGTATCGCACTCGTCGCACGTCGTTCCGACGGCGATTGCGAGCAGCACGCTGGCCGCTTCGACGGGCGCCAGTACAGCCACAACGCTGCCAGCCACCCTCGTGTCGAAAGTTCCGACGCCTTCCGCGCACGTCAGCCCCGAGTCAGGAGTCGTGACGGCTCTCACGGCTTCCGCGATTTCGATCCAAAGTCAAACCGGGGCGACGTTTGGGTACGCGGTAGACGGCTCAACAGTCATCATGATGGGTCGGGTGAAGACGACCCTCGCCAATGTCCACGTTGGAACACGGGTATTCGTCATGCCCTCAGTGGCCAACCCCACCACCGCGGCAGCGATCGGTATCGTGCCGGCGACGGGTGAACCATCGGATGGCAGTTCGGGCTCATCGGATGGCGCTTCGAGTTCATCAAGCGATAACTGACTTCGGTTCCCTCCGCCATAGTGGATCAACCTGGCGGAACTGGAGGGTGACGGCCTGACTGAAAGTGACGTGCGCGTTGCCTTCGGCCCGTCAGATTCCGGCCCCGCAGTTGGCACGGGGGCAAACGCGCGAGCCCTCGTAAATGGACGCTGAAGACGCGTCGTGGTACGAATCGCGGATTGAAGGGGCCGACGTTGTAGCGACGCCCTAGCCCGAGACCGAAGCAGGGCCGTCGCAAGGTTCTCGCCGTATACTGCCGCACATGGCGATACTCTTCTGGCTGGTTATCTTGCTGGTCTGTATCTTCGCCGAGATCCACACGCAGGCGTTCGTCGCGGTATTCGTCGCGGTCGGCTCTATCGTCGCATTCTTCTTGGCGCTTGCCGGGGTACCCTTCGCGGTCGAGGCCGTCGTGTTCGTCGTCGTGACCGCGGCCACGCTGTTCACGCTACGCCCGAGCATCATGCGGCGCTTCGCCCGCGCCGACGTGGTGGACTTGACGGTTCCCGCGCCGAGCAGTCTCGCGAACCTGACGGGGTTCGTCGAGGTTGCCGTGGGCGATGAGGGTCACCCGGGCCGCGTGAAGATCAAGGGCGAGTCGTGGCGAGCGGTCACCGAACACGCCACCCCGATCGCGAGCGGTGTCCAGGTGATCGTCACCAAGGCGTACGGCACGACCCTGTGGGTCGAACCGGTTGAAAGCGACTAGGTCCTAGATACTGGGCGTCGCCGTGGCGCCGGGTACGTTACTCATCACGCTCTTGATGGCCTGCGCGGCGCCGAGCAGCGCGGCGCTCTCGGCGGGGATGATGAGCTTGGTGTTCTCGCTCGCGGCGAACTTCGCCAGGGTGTCGAGTTGGAGGATCGCGATGAGCGATGGGCTCGGGTTCTGTTGGGCGATCGCGGCGTAGACCGACGTGATGGCCTGGGCTCGGCCCTCGGCTTCGAGGATGAGCGCCTGGCGTTGACCCTCCGCGCGTAGGATCGCCGACTGCTGGGCGCCTTCGGCCTCTTTGATCGCCGCCTGGCGCTGGCCGTCGGCGACGTTGACGGCGGACTGCTGTTGACCCTCGGACTCGAGGATCCGGGCGCGCTTCTCCTGGTCCGCCTGCTTCTGTAGGGCCATCGCCTGGAGGATCTGCTCGGGCGGGGTGATCTCGAGGACCTCGACGCGGTTGATGCGCACGCCCCACTTGTCGGTCGCCTCTTCCATCTGGGTCTGGAGCAGGGTGCCGATACGTTCGCGCTGGGAGAAGGCCTCATCGAGCGTGATGCTGCCAAAGACCGCGCGCACCGAGGTGCGCGCGAGGTTGTCGACGCTCACGAGGTAGTCCGAGTTGGTGAACAGCGCGAGGCGCACGTCCACCACCTGACTGAAGATCGTGGCGTTCACGATGACCGCGACGTTGTCGCGCGTGATCACCTGCTGGCGGTCCCCGGTGCGCGGGGTCTCGCGAACGTCGACGATGCGCATCTGCTCGATGAAGGGGAAGATGAAGGTGAGTCCGGGGTTCTTGATGTCCTTGAACTCCCCGAAGCGCGTCACCACGCCCTCGTAGCCCTGTTGGACGATCCGCACCGACTTGATGATGGTCGCGATCACGAGCAAGACGATGATCGCGGCGATGATGGCGAGAACGATACCCGTGACCATGTGGCCTCCTACGCGGCTGGAACCGGACGGTGCCGCTATGGCGGAGTGTACCGTCCAATTCGCGAGGGCATCGGGTAGAGACCTACGCGGTGGGCTGATCGTGCTACTTCGCGCTGACCGTTTTCGGTGCCTCGGTTAGGTGGTGGGCTTCGATGACGACCCGTCCACGTCCGCCGGTGAGTCGTCGAAGGTCGAGGCCGTAGCGGATCAACTCGGCCTCGGGGACGTGAGCGACGATGACGACGTCGCCATCGTCGGACTGGTCGGTGCCGATGACGCGCCCGCGACGGCTCGACAGGTCGGTGAGGACGTCGCCGAGGTACTCGGCGGGCACGGTCGCGGTGACCTCCATGATTCGCTCGAGCAGCGCGCAGCCGGCCTGCTCGAGGGCGGCGCGCAGCGCCAGGGATCCCGCCGTCTCGAAGGCGGCCTCAGACGAGTCGACGCTGTGGGCCTTGCCGTCGAACAGGGTGGCGCGCACGCCCACTACCGGCTGGCCGTTCGGACCGCCGTGGGCCATTGCGCGTTCGATGCCGTTTCGCACCGCGCCGATGTACTGGCGAGGCACGGAACCACCGACGACGGCGTCGACGAACTCGAAGGTCGTCATCGGGTCGAGGGGCTCGATCGTGACGTTCACCACGGCGTACTGGCCGTGCCCGCCGGTCTGCTTCTTGAGTCGTCCCTCGACCGTGGCCGGGGCGAGGATCGTCTCGTACAGGGGAACGGGCGGCGGTGTCGTCGTGAGCTCGAGGTTGAAGCGGCGGCGCAGGCGCTCGAGCGTGACCTGGAGGTGCATCTCACCCATCACGTCGATGACCAGGTGGCGCGAGATCGGGTCGTGGCGAACGTGAAGCGCCGCGTCCTCCTCGGTCAGGCGGTGCAGCGCCGTGGCGATCTTCTCGTCGTCGCTCGCCGCCCCGATGATCGCGACGGACATCGCGGGGGTGTGCGCGGACGCGGGTGCGGGGTGGAGGTTGCGACCGCGCTTGGCGAGGATGTCACCGACGAGGACGTGGTTGAGTTTGGCGACCGCGACGACGTCGCCGGTCACGGCGACCTCCGTCGGGGTCATCTTGGAGCCGACGAGGTAGCCCATGCCGTGGATCCGCTCCTCGGTCTGTGTGCGGGTGTTGGTGAGTACCACGTCACCACGAAGGGATCCGGAGACGACTTCGAACACGACGATCCGCCCGACGTAGGGGTCGACGATCACCTTGAAGGCGCGCAGCACCACGTCGGCGTCGGGGTCGCGCACGAGCGTCACCGGCGCACCAGCCTCGAGCGCGGGGATCGGTCGACTCTCGGCGATCTCGTCGAGCAACGTGGTGAGGCGGTCGACGCCGATGCCGCGCACCGCGGATCCGAGGACGACGGGCACGATACGGCCCTCGGCCATGAGGTGACCGAGCGTCGTCTCGAGTTCGTCGAGGTTGGGTTCGTCGCCTTCGAGGTACTGCTCGGTGAGACGGTCGTCGCCCACGACGATCGCCTCGAGGAGACTCGCGCGCACGCGCTGCTCGAGGTCGGCGAGCCCGTCGGGCACCGGACCGCGAGTCGCCTTGGCGTCGCTGTAGCGCAGTGCCTCGTTGGTGAGCAGGTCCACCACTCCCGCGAACTCGGCGCCGACGCCGATCGGTAGTTCCACCGGGGCCAAGGACGGACCAACCAGGTGTTCGAGCGCGCTGAGCGTGGTGTCGAAGTTCGCGCGCTCCGCGTCGAGGGCGTTCACGAAGATGACGACGGGCACGCCCGCCTCGCGCGCGAGGCGCCACAGGACCATCGTGTCGTTCTGGACGGTGTCGACGGCGGTGACGACGAGGACCGCCACGTCGGCGACTTCTAGTGCCTGTTCGACCTCGCCGTAGAAGTCCACGAGTCCGGGGGTGTCGAGCATCGTTAGTTTGTCGTCGCCGATCCACACTGGAGCCATCGCGATTGCGAGTGAGGTCTGGTGTCGTCGCTCCTCGGGGTCGATCCCACAGACCGTCGTTCCCTCTTCGACGCGTCCGGGACGAACCAGAGCGCCGGCGGAAACGAGCATCGCTTCGAGCAACGTGGTCTTTCCCACGCCGCTTCGCCCGAGTAGGGCGACGGTACGGGCCTTGGGGTGGCGTGTGGCCATGGCACCTCGATTCGTCGAGTCTCTTCGAATCAACGTACTCCTAGTGTCACGGTGGCGTCGCGAGAAAACCGGGGTGGTCCGGCACGGGCCGAAACCGAGGGTCGCAGCGCGACCGGGTGAACCGGACTACGTCGCGTGTCTGGCTGGCGGATGGTCGGAGCGACCGACTTGCGGTGTGGAGAACGTCAGCGATGCGACGAGACCCGCTACCATTCGGCCATGGCATCGCTCCTTGGACTCCGCACGGTTATCTACCCCACTGAGGACATCGTCGCGTCGACGGCGTGGTGGACGAACTTCCTCGGCTTCGAGCCGTACTTCAACGAAGAGTTCTACGTCGGTTTCGAGGTCGCCGGCTACGAACTCGGCCTGATTCCGAGCGACGAGGGCGGCGACGCCCACGCCTATTGGGGGGTGGAGGACGTTCGCGCCGCGATCGATCAGGCGCTCGAAGAGGGCGCCAGTCTCGAAGAGGACGCCAACGATGTTGGCGAGGGCATCATCGTCGGGGCGGTCATCACCCCGGACGGCTCGTACGTCGGGTTCATCGAGAACCCGCACTTCGACGCCGGATCAGCCGAAGAGTAACGGTCAGATCGCCGGAGGCGTTTCCGCGCGAACACTGACGTCGCCTCCGGCGACCCCGAGCCGTTCGCCGATGGCGGTGACGTGCGCGTGCAACTCGTCGAGCAGGTCCGTGTTGTGCTTCACTTCCTGGGTGAGCTCGGTATTTTCAGCGAGCAGCCGCTTGATGTCGTCAGTGTTGTCCGCGGTGTGGATCGCGACCTCCGAGGCGATTGCATCGGCCCGCTTGGCGGCGATCAAGAGCGCCGCCGCCTGGACGCCCGCCATCATGGACAAGAACAGGTTCAACAGGATGTAGGGGTAGGGATCGAAGGCCCGGTGGTGCAGGATCCGCTGGAGCAGCACGGTATTGGTCACCGCCCAGGCGATCATCACCGCGAAGAAGGCGAAGACGAACGGCCACGAGCCCATCGCGTTGCGCATCCTGTCGGCTGCGCGCTCGCCGAGGGACAGTTGGTCGCCGGTGCGTACGCCCGGGTGTCGGTGCCACTTGGTCTGCCAGCTCGTCTTCACGGGAGCCATCGTGACACAGCGCGAACGATCAGACGTGCCACGTTCGCCGTGACTGATCTGCTGGCGCCGATTTAGGGCCGGAAGACACTTGACGTCACGACGTCGCTGTGCCAATCTGCACGGATTGATAGCCACCTGCAACCGGTGGGGGGTGACGTCGTAACGCGACGAGCGATGGGTGGCGTCCCCAAACCGGTGGTGGCCGATCGTGGCGCGCCGCGGCGCCGGACGCGTCATCGCCGCTGGCTCGTCATCGTGGCCACCCTGATCGGTCCCGGCATGCTCGTCATGCTCGCCGACACCGACGCGGGCAGCGTGATCACCGCCGCCCAGTCCGGGGCGCTCTACCGATTCGGGTTCGTGCTCCCCGAGCTCTTGCTCATCCCAATCCTCTACGTCGTCCAGGAGATCACGGTGCGCGTTGGGCTCTCCACGGGTAAGGGTCACGGGGCCCTGATTCGCGAGTACTTCGGCGCGCCGTGGGCCTACGCCGCGGCGGTGACCCTGCTCGTGGCGTGCGCGGGCGCGCTCGTGACCGAATTCGCCGGCGTCGCCGGGGTCGGACTCCTCGTCGGACTGCCCAAGGCGGTCACGGTCGGCG
>JAKBCT010000043.1 GCA_021807655.1 Actinomycetes bacterium
GAGGAGGCGCTGGCGTTCGCGGAGGTTCTCGTGAACAAGTCGGAACTCTTTCTGCTGGAGATAGCGAAGACCGCCGTGAACCATCTTGGAGGACTTGGAGCTCGTACCCGAACCGACGTCGCCACTGTCGATGAGTGCTACGCGCATGCCGCGTGACGCAGCGTCAAGCGCCACGCCTGCGCCCGTCATGCCGGCGCCGATCACGACGACGTCGTAGCGAGTCGAACCCAGCGCGCGGATTGCGTCGGGGCGCGCGAATGAAGACATGGCGCCATGTTGTCACACCGACACGAAGTAACTTGCGTGGTGTGGAGTTTGGACCTACCGAGCGCGGCGAGGCCGTCCGATGACCGTCGCCGGTCGAGCGCGTCAGCGTACGATGCCCGGTCGAGGACGGTGGGGGTTTTCGAGGTGGCATCTTCCACCGTCGCTCCCGAACATGCAGGTGGCCGCGAGACGATGACCGGTCCGCTCACGGGCCTGAAGGTCCTCGAACTCGCCGGGATTGGACCGGGTCCCTACGCGTGCATGTTGTTGGCCGACCTCGGGGCCGACGTCTTGCGCCTCGAACGCGGCGACGTCGACGCAAAGGACGCGTTCACCTGGGATCTCTTGGCTCGTTCTCGCTCCTCGGTCGCCGTCGATCTCAAGAGTGAGGCTGGGCGCCAGTTGGTGCTGAGGCTCAGCGAACAGGCTGATGTACTCATCGAGGGGTTCCGCCCGGGTGTCGCAGAACGACTCGGCGTCGGACCCCAGGACGTCGCGGCTCGAAATCCTCGGCTGGTCTACGGTCGAATCACGGGTTACGGACAGGAAGGTCGACTGGCCGAGCGTGCGGGCCACGACATCAACTACATCGCGATGTCTGGTGCGTTGTGGCCGATCGGGCGAGTCGGCGAACGACCCGTGCCACCACTCAACCTCGTGGGCGACTTCGGGGGTGGTTCGATGTTCTTGCTCTTCGGGGTATTGGCCGCGGTCTTGCACGCCCGTGAGACCGGCGAGGGCCAGGTAGTCGACGCCGCGATGGTCGACGGTTCAGCGTCGATGATGACGATGACCCACGCGTTTGAGAATCTTGGTTACTGGATCGAGGAACGGGGGGCCAACATCCTCGACTCGGGCGCCCCGTTCTATGAGGTGTACGAGACCAGCGATCACCGATACGTCGCCGTCGGCGCGATCGAACCCCAGTTCTACGCTGAGCTGTTACGTGGACTCTCGTTAGCGGCGTCGACGTTGCCGCCCCAAATGGATCGCGAGTCATGGCCTTCGCTGAAGGAACGATTCGCCGCGATCTTCGCCACGAAGACGCGTGACGAGTGGGAGGAGATCTTCGTTGACACCGATGCGTGTGTCACGCCGGTCCTCTCGCCACGCGAGGCGGCCGAGCATCCCGTGAACGTCGCGCGTGGCGTCTTTGACGTCGATGGCACCGTGCAACCTAACCCGGCGCCGCGATTCTCGAAGACCCCCGGGGCGATTGGCGACCCACCCGGCTTGGCCGGGTCGGGGACCCGTGCGGGACTCGCCCGGTGGGGAATCGGTATCGATGACTTCACCGTCTTCCGTTCGGCGGGTGCCTTTGGGGGTTCGACGACGATGGGCGACGAAACGGCCTGAGTACGCTCAAATGGCCGAGAGTGCTGACCGTGCGCCAACACTGGTAGAACCGCTGAGCCGTGGCCGCCACACGGTCAACGGTGCGCCGCGATGGGGCTCATCGGGGCCTGACGCACCGCGATTTCGACGGTGACACCAGGGTGAGACGATGGCGGGACAATGGCGGGACGAAGTCCCTAGATGTTCACCACGGGGCACGTGAGTGTCCGGGTGATCCCCGGTACCTTCTGAATCGCACCCACGATGAACTTCCCGAGGTCGTCGACGCTCTCGGCTTCACACCGGACGATGACGTCGTAGGGGCCGGTAACTTCGAAAGATTCAATGACGCCCGGTACGGCCCGAGTCGCCGTGACGACGTTCTCACTGGAGCCGATTTCGGACTGAATCAAGATGTAGGCCTGAACCGCCATGGTGAACCTTTCCCTGTCGCGTTCATCCATCTTGCCCGGTTTCGACTCCCAACGCTAATCCCCGCGAAATCGGCGGCCGATATGCCACTGGAAGCAGTAGTCGCACCGGTACGTGTTGAGGTCCACGCCGTTGAGGGTCCAGGCCAATTGGGCGGCGCTCTGGGCCTCCGCCTGAGTTCGGTAGGGCTGTTTAGGCGTTCCGTCGCGCGTGAAATGGGACGCGACGCGGCCGAGCGGTCGGGTGGAAGGTCGTCGTCGGCGTCGCGGCATGACGTTATGAGGATAGCGATGACGGTCGGTAACATAGGTAGCCGTGAGTAATGCCGAGACCGAGATCCGCGAAACGACCAAGCCGGTCACCGATGACGGCGACCACGACCGGTTCGCTCACCTGGTATTGGAGGGCTACACGCCCCACGGCGGCGAGTACGTTCCGATTGGCAATTCCGTGGTCGAGGGAATGATCAACGCGACCCCCGTCCAGGCCTTGTGCGGGAAAGTTTGGGTGCCGGGTCGCGACCCGCAGAAATACCCGATCTGTCCGACGTGCAAGGAGATCGCCGCCTCACTCGGATGGTCGCCATCGTAACGGCGGCCTCAGCGTGAGCGAGACGTGCTGAAGGCGCATCGTGCCCTGGTCCTGCGTCACCATCGAGAAGACCGGCCCGGTCTCGTCGGTGAGGCCCTGGAGGCGCGCGGCTTCGAACTGGAGGTAATCCTCTTCAACGAGGCGAGTCCGACGCCCACGCTTGACGACGTTGACCTCGTGGTGATCCTTGGGTCGAGTTCGGCGGTGTACGACGCAGCCGTCGAACGGGCCTGGTTCGCCCGCGAGTTGGCGCTCGTCGGCCAAGCGGACCGCCGCGGCATAGCGGTGCTGGGCATCTGTTTCGGGGCGCAGGCTCTTTGTCGGTACTTCGGTGGCGTCGTCGAGCCCGGCAGTCTCCCCGAACTCGGTTGGCAGACCGTGCAGCCCACGGCCGGCTCACCGGTTGGACCCGGACCGTGGTTCGAGTACCACTTTGACGTGTGCCGGTTGCCAGCCGTCGCCACGACGTGGGCCGAGTCAAAAAGTTGCGTTCAGGCATTCGCCATCGGTCGACACGTGGGCGTGCAGTTTCATCCCGAAATTGACGCTGCCCAGCTGCGTGACTGGTTCGAGGCGGCGGGTGATGATGCCCGCGCCTTGGGCTACGACCCGACTGAGCTCATCGATCAGACGGCCCGTGAGGAACCTCGGGCCCGCGAACGGGCCCGGGAACTCGTCGAGGTCGTCATCGCACACGCGGGGATCTCCGACACGACGGCGTCGCCCGACGTGCCTCATTGAGGCTCGCGCCTCGGCGCGGCGCTCGATGCGGCCGGGTCACGGTCGTCGTTGCCGCGGTCTCGGTAGGATACGCCGGTGTCCAACCCCGCCGGCGAAGAGCTAGTTCGCATCGAACGACCCGCTACGGGTGGGGGAGTCGGTCGACTCAGCGATGGTCTCGTGGTCTTCGTGCGCGACAGTCTTCCGGGCGAGCTCGTCGCGGTTTCCATCGCTGAACGCACGTCTTCCTTCGCGCGTGCGGCGGTTCGGCGGGTCCTTGAGCCGAGTATCGACCGTGTCGTGGCGCCGTGCCGTTTCTCGGGCGCCGGTCGGTGTGGCGGCTGCGATCTCCAACACGCGTCGAGCGCTGGTCAGGCGTCGTGGAAGGAAGCGATCGTCGCCGAGCAACTCGGTCGAATAACCGGTATCGACATTTCGCCACCGTTGGTTCACGCCCCCTCGCCGGCGCACGGTAGCCGCACCCGGCTGCGCTGCGCGGTTGACGAGGAAGGCCGCCTCGCCTTGCGAGCGAGCCGGTCACATTCGCTGGTCGCGGTCGATCCGTGCTGGCTGGTCGACCAGCGCGTCGAGGAGGCGTTTTCGACGAGGTGGAGTCGAGCCGACGAGGTTGAATTACGGGCCATCGGTGACGGGCCACCGTTCGCCGTGGTCAAGCGACGCAGCGCGCGAACTGTCCGGTTGGAGGTCTGTTCTCTGCAGGGCCATCGAATCGATCCGGCGCCGATTTCGCGCGTCGCGGTCGGCGACGCGTACTACAACGTTTCACCCCAGTCGTTCTGGCAGTCGCACGTCGATGCGCCGTCCATGCTCCTCGAGCGGGTCATGTCACTGTCGGGTACCGAACGTGGTGATCGCGTCGTCGATCTCTACAGTGGCGTGGGACTGTTCGCGGTGCCCTTGGCCGCGGCCGTTGGTCCCACGGGGCGGGTCGTCGCGGTCGAGTCGTCGCCGCACGCCGTTCGTGACGCACGCGAGAACGCCGCTGGCCACCGTGGACTGCGCGTTCGCCAATCGATGGTCACCCCCGAGCTGGTTCGTAACCTCGTCGGTCCGACCGACGTCGTTGTCGTTGACCCGCCGCGCGCGGGGCTGTCCAAGGGTGTGGCCGCGGCCATCGCCGAGCGACGACCGCGGCGCGTTGTCTACGTGTCGTGTGACGCGGCCACGTTCGCCCGAGATCTTAAAGTCTTCTTATTCGGAGGTTTTTCGGTATCCCATATGGAGATCCTCGACCTTTTCCCCATGACCGAGCACGTCGAACTCATCGCGCTACTTGACATCGCCCCCTAGGTGCGCGACCATGAAGTTGAAGTCCGGCCATCGGGCGTCGAAGGGGGTCAGTAATGCTGAGCAAGTTGGACCACCACCACCGTGTGACACTGCAAAAGTTGTTCACGCACCCGTTGAATCACAATATTCAGTGGCACGACGTTTGTTCGCTGCTCGCTCGTTTCGGAGTCGTACACGAAACGCACCGGGGAAATTGGGCGGTGACGGTGGATGGGGAGACGATCTCATTCGGATCGACTCGAACCCGGGACCTCACCGAGGACCAAGTGGTCAAGGTTCGCAACTTCGTTCGCACGATGGGACTGACGCCCGAAGCAATGAACGCCGCCTAGAGCGGGTACCGTAAGGGGCCGTGCCACGGCTCCCGTTCGTCCTGTTACCTCCGTCGGAGGGCAAGATGGTCGGTGGCCGGTTGGCTTCGAGAGTGGGAGTCTTCGACGACGTGCTCGCCGAGTCTCGCGGCGCGTTGCTCTCGTCACTCGCGGTGGCGAGCGCGGACCGAGCAGGCGTGGAACGTCTGACCGGCTTGCGCGGCCCGCTCCTTGAACGCGCGGGTGATTCGTTCGCGCGACTCGTCGCCGGCGACGCTCCGCTCCTCGCGGCCTGGCGGCGCTACAACGGCGTCGTCTGGGTCCACCTCGACCCGGCAACGTTGAACCGGGCCCAACGCCGCCGAATTCTCGTGCCGTCCGCCTTGTATGGCGTCACGGCCGGTGATGACCTGATCGCCGACTACCGACTCACCTTGCACGCTTCGGTTGCTGGCGTTGGTCCGCTCGGCGCGTATTGGCGAGAGCCAGTCACCCGCGCGCTGTTAGCCGTCGTGGGGCGCTGCCCGGTCGTTGATCTTCTTCCGACCGAGCATCGTCGCGCCGTCGACGTGGAGCGCATCGCGGGGATGACCCGCGTGATCACCGTGCGATTCCAGTCCGCCGATGGAACTCGGGCCATCGGGCACGCCGCGAAAGCGGTGAAGGGCGTGTTAGCCCGGCGCCTCCTCGAAGAAGGAATCTCGGCGCTGCAGTCTTTCGCGTGGGGTCCGTGGCGTGGTGCCATGCTCGACGACTCCACCGCCACGATTACGTCCTGCTCGACGGAGGCTTTGCCTAGTCTGTAGCCATGGAGTCTTCACCAATCGTTATCGAGGAGCGGCTCCGCTCGAGTCGACTCGTGGCAATCCTGCTCGCGGTGAGTGCAGTGACCGCGGTGGCGCCGTGTCGACGTCGACGTTTCTCCAGTAGTCGTGCGAGGCTTGCGTTTTCGGCGGTCGTTGTGGCACTGGTCGCCGCGCTCGCTTCTCGAATCGTCGCGCGAGTCGTGCAAACGCCAGACGGACGACGTTTCGAAGTCGTGTACGGTCCGGGCGGCATGGTTCGCCAGTCGTTCGAGGCGGCCGATATCAAAGGCGCTCGACCCACAACCCTGTCGGTACTTCGAACCGGCGGATGGGGGTACCGCGGCAGCCTGCGGTTGCTTCGTCGGGCCGCGGTCGTCACCCGTGGCGGGGATGCGCTCCGCCTTGATCTGACGCGGGGCCGTCGCTTCGCTATCACCGTTGACGATCCCACCGCGTTCGCCGAGGCGTTGAATCGGTGAATCGGTGCCGCCGCGGCTCGAACGCCGCGGCGAGCGTGAGCGGTACGCAAAAAACCGATAGTTGAGATGTCCGTGATGTCGCGCGTCACAATCGTTGGCGCGCGGCGCGCTGACGCGCAGTGAAACGGGTTCGGGTGTCTTCGCAGCCCCGTGAAGCCGCCACGGGCGAAGGGCCCACCGCGCCGAGGCGGCCGGCGGATCAGCTCTGCACGACCGATGACCCCGCGACGAGTTCAACTAACTGGTGGGGTCGATCCACGAGCACGGATGCACCCGCGTGCTGGAGTTCGGCTGCGCTACCGTACCCCCAGGTCACGCCCACGCTCACAAGGCCGCATCGGTGGGCCGCGGCCACGTCGAAACGGCGGTCACCCACTAACCAACCATTGTCCGTCGAAGCGTCAAGTCGCGCGATTGCCTCGCCGACGATGACGTCTTTAGCCGTAAGTCTCCCGTCGAGGGATGCGCCAGCCACGACGGGAAAGTAGTGCGCGATGGATAGCGCCGTCAAGATCTGGTTGGCGAAGTCGACTCGTTTGGCGGTAGCCACCGCTAGCGGAATCTGTTGCGCCGCGAGGAACTCCAGGAGCGTCTCAATGCCGTCGTAGATCTGGCAGCGCTGGACTCCCTCACGTTCGTAGTGGACACGGTACCGAGCGAGTACGTCGTCCATTTCGTCGGCGCCAAAACCCATCTGCGTGAATGAATAATCGAGTGGTGGTCCGATGAACTCGCGAAGTCGAGACCGATTCACGTCTCGGCCAAGGTCGTGGAGGGTGGCCTCAAATGACCAGAGGATTCCGTCCGCGGAATCAACCAGGGTTCCGTCGAGGTCAAACAGCAGCGCCGAGGGGCGAGAAAGGGAGCGGCACTCGCTGACGGTCACGACACGTCAGACTACTTCGCGATCCGGTCTGGACTCGCCTCGCGAACCTGAGCAATGCCGCAATGCGAGAACGCCAGCGTGGACAGCTGGCACAGTGTTGAAGATAGCGGGCGAGAGTCGATGCTCGTTGTCAACTACGTCCGGTCA
>JAKBCT010000044.1 GCA_021807655.1 Actinomycetes bacterium
GTGATATGGATACCCCTCTAACGGAAACGCGATGGCGAGCGCAGCGAGTGATGCGTGGATGAACGCTGTTGGCCGGTGGTCCACTCCGTGGCCACCAGCGTGATCCGAAAACAGAACCGCTACATCGGGGCGATCGGCACGGAGATCCTTCGCACGTGCGGTCGTGGCCCGGGGTCCGCGGACTCGCTCTCACGCGATGGAATATCGGATAGATGACGATCGTCATCGTGGGGCCCGGGCCAACGAGAGAGTACTCGGCACTAATCGGGCGAAAACGGCCTAGTAGGACCGCATGACGGCAATGACCCGACCGAAGATCGTTACGTCGGCGGAATCGAACTCCATCGGCTCCATCGAGGAGTTCTCGGGCTTTAAGACAATTCGTCCACCCTGGGGGAAGAAACGTTTTACCGTGGCCTCACCCTCGGGCAGCCCCGCGACGACGATTTCACCCGTCTCGGCCGTTGGCTGGCGATTCACGACGAGTAGGTCGCCTGGCAGGATGCCCGCTTCGATCATGGACTCGCCTCGTACCTGGAGTACGAAGCTGTCGCCGCGCCCGGCGAGTTGGGCGGGCACCGCCATCATCTCGTGGATGTTCATCGCCTGGATGTTCTCATCGGCGAGTACGCCGATTCCGGCGGCGACGTCGCCGACGAATGGGATGTTGCGGACCGAGGGTTCGGGCGCCATCGAATCAGCGTCGAGTCGTACAGTCAGTGTGCGGGGTTGCTGTGGATTCTTTGCGATGTAACCCGCATCGCGAAGCACCGTGATGTGGTTCGCTACCGTCGCGGGTGACTTCAACCCAACGTGATCGCCGATTTCGCGAATCGTCGGAGGGAAGTTCCGTTCGCGTTGGCACGCGATGATGAACTCAAGGATCTGACGGCGCATGGGGGTAATGACCTCGGCCACGGCACTCCTTTCGGGGACGAACAACTGTTCGTAGCGTAGCGACTACCGCTGCTGAAATCAAACACGTGTTCGTAAAACAGTGTTAGCGATCTTTTGGCGATCAGCGCGGAGATGACCTAATGCCCGATCCTTCGTGCTGCTACTGTGCTGCGGTGGCCAAGGTGGCCAATGGAAAATCCGCTGAGGTGGCTCGAGCGTGTCCGGTATGTGACACGTTGGTGTGCCTGGGGGAATTATTACACAGTTGAGGAGGACGAGTTGATTAAGCCTCGTTTGAACAAGACGGTGGCGGCGGTTACGACCAGTGCCCTGCTGTTGATGGCGGTGCCGGTTGTCGGCATCACGTCAGCCTCGGGGGCTTCGGCCAAGCCGACCTACACCATCGGTTATCAGGGACCGCTATCTGGTGGCAACCAGCAGCTCGGGTTGAACATGGTGAACGCCGTCCAATTGGCGATCAATCAGGCGAACGCGTCCGGCAAATTGCCCTTCAGGTTGAAGCTTGCGACCTACGACGACCAGGGTGACCCGACCATCGCTCCGACGCAGGCGCAGGCCGCCATCGCGAATAAGAACGTGGTCGCGATTGTGGGACCGGCGTTCTCTGGTGCGACTGCAGCCTCTGAGCCGTTCTACCACAAGGCGCAATTGGCGACCGTGAGCCCATCGGCGACGAACCCCAAGTTGGCGACCAACCACTGGAACAACTTCTTCCGTGTGGTGGCCGACGACAACATTCAGGGTCCGGCCGACGCTAATTACGTGGTCAAGACGTTGAAGAAGAACAAGGTCTACGTCGTGAACGACGGAACGGCTTACGGCTCGGGCGTCGCCCAGGCCTTCGCCGCGACGGCGACCAAGGACGGTGCGACGGTGACCCCGGCGACCGTTCCGGGTACCTCGCAGTGCCAGAACGGCACCGCGTCGTCGACCGAGTACACCTCGGCCGCTGCCCAGGTCGTGGCGAGTGGTGCCAACGCGATGTTCTACGGTGGCTACTACTGTGACCTCGGTCTGTTCCTTGGCCAGTTGCAGTCTGCGGGTTACACGGGCATTGTGATGTCGGACGACGGCGCGCTGTCACCGGCGTTGATCGCGGCCACGACTCCCGCTTCGGCCGCCAACGGCGTCTACCTGACGTGTGCGTGCGCGAGTTCCACGAACCCGACGTTCAACCGTGAGTACCAGGCCCTGGCGCACTTCAGCGCCGCCAACGCGACGTACGCGCCCGAGTCTTACGACGCGACCAACGCCATCATCGCGGCGATGCAGAAGTTGAAGAAGATCACCCGCGCTGGCATCGTTGCCCAGCTGCACAAACTGGTGATGAAGGGGATGACCAAGGTCATCCGCTTCCAGCCCAACGGTAACATCGCCGGTTCGGCGATCTACGTGAACCGGGTCAAGAACGGAAAGATTGTTCAGCTCGGTCTCGAGTAACCACTGAGTAACTCTGAGCGGAAGGGCCGGGGGTTTCCCCCGGCCCTTCCGTTTTGATTACACTTTCGACGAACCATTCAAGGGGGCGCAGTTGGGAGCATTTGGGCACTACCTCACGGGGCACTTCGCCACGCTCCGTCTCGAGTTCTGGGCGCTGTTCATTGGCGGTCTCGCTAACGGCGTGCTCTACGGCATGGTGGCGGTTGGCTACACGCTCGTCTATGGCGTTCTGCGCCTCATCAACTTCGCCCACTCGGAGATCTTCATGTCGGGGGGCTTCGCTGGCTACTTCGTAATGAAGGCGCTGGTGGGCACGGCTGTCCCATCGGGCATGGCCTCGGTCGGACTCATCGTACTGGGAACGTTGGTAGGTGGTTTCGTCGGCGCCTTCATGGCCACGCTGGTCGAACGGGTCGCGTATCGGCCACTGCGGCGGCGCCACGCACCGGCACTCGCGTATTTGATCAGCGCCATTGGCGCGTCGTATTTTCTCTACAACATGGCGGGCAAGGAGTTTGGTCGAGTGCCAATCTCGATGCCCCAGCCCTACATCAACCACCCGATCGTCCACATTTTCGGAGCGCCGGTGCAGATGTACTACGTCATCATCTTGCTCGCCGGGGCCGTCATGTTCCTCGCGCTTGACCGGATCGTCGCCAAGACCAAGCTCGGCCGGAGCATTCGAGCAGTGGCCCAGGATGCCGAAACGGCGTCGCTGATGGGCGTGAACATTGACCGCACAATCGTGCTGACGTTCATCGTTGGCGGCGCGCTCGGCGGAGCGGCCGGCTTTCTCTTCGGCATGGGCACCGGCGTGTCGAACACGATGGGTTTCGTACCGGCCCTGAAGGCGTTCACCGCCGCGGTACTCGGCGGTATCGGGAACCTCCGGGGCGCGATGATCGGTGGGTTCTTGCTCGGCGTTGTCGAAAGTCTCTCGGTGGTCTTCGTACAGGCCGCCTACATGGACGTGGTGGCCTTCGGAATCCTGGTCGCGGTCCTGCTGTTCCGTCCGACCGGCATTCTCGGCGAGCGACTGGGGAGGGCGGCGTGAAGCGTATTTTTACCAACGTTCACGTGAAGCGACTCTTTTCGGCCTTCGCCGCACTCGCGGTGCTGGAGCTCATGACCGGCCCCCCGGGTAGCGCCCTCTCTCCGACGGCCGGTTTCACGGGGTCTTTCCGTGAAGCCGCATCGTTCTTCGGTCTCTTTCGCACGCAGCGCTGGGTAGTGTTCTTCTTCCTCGCACTCGTCATGTTTGCCGTGTGGTCGACGTGGTTGACGTGGGGTGAACGGGTTCGCGGTGTGGCGGTCAAGGCCCTGAGTGTGCCGCGCGCCGCGACGCATACCCGCCCGGGTCGCTGGGGGATGTACGTCGCCCTGCTCGCGCTCGCGTTGTTGCTGCCGCACTTGATCACCGACCCGTTCTGGCAGGCGGCCATGGTCGAACAGATCTCGGTCTACGTCCTGCTCGCCCTCGGTCTCAACGTCGTCGTCGGTTTTGCCGGACTGCTCGACCTCGGGTTCGTGGCCTTCTACGCGATCGGCGCGTATACGACGGCGTGGGTCACGGGCGCCCTGCCAACGGCTGCGCCCTTCGGTATTCACTTCAACAACTTCTACGCGATTCCCATCGCCATCGCGCTGGCTATGGGTGCGGGTATCATCCTCGGAGCACCGACGTTGCGCCTGCGTGGCGACTATCTGGCGATCGTGACGCTGGGATTCGGTGAGATCATCACGATCTTCGCCAACAACCTGTACGGGATCACCGGTGGCTCACAGGGCACCAATACGATTCCGCACTTCTCACTGCACGTTGGCCCGATTAAGTACCTCTGGGGTTTGACGCCGGTGCCGTACTACTACCTGACAATCGTGTTCGTCATCTTGTTCCTAATCGGGTTCAAGCTGTTGGAACACTCTCGGGTCGGCCGTGCCTGGACCGCAATCCGCGAGGACGAGGTCGCCGCCGAATCGGTGGGCATCAACCCGCTCAAGTACAAGGTCATGGCGTTCGCTATTGGCGCCTCGACCGCTGGTTTCGCGGGAGTCGTGACGGCGAGCCAATCGAACACGATCTTCCCATCGAGCTTCACCCTGCAGTTCTCGATCAATATCCTCGTGCTCGTGATCTTCGGTGGCATGGGGTCGATCACCGGTGTCGTGCTCGGGGCGATTGTCATTCAGACCGGTTCGATGTACCTCTTGCACACGCCGCCATCGGGATATCAACCCCAGGACCTCTACATCTACCTCGGTGCGCTGCTCGTCGTGATGATGATCTTCCGACCGGCGGGTCTCGTTCCGTCGCGTCGGCGTCACCGTGAGATTGGACTCGCCGAAAAGGGCGAGGGCCATATGAACGAAGTATTGACGGGAGACACGCCGTGAGCGACAAGATCTTCGACGTCGACCACGTCACGCTGCGATTCGGCGGCGTGGTCTCCCTGAATGACGTGACCCTGCACCAGGAGCGTGGCGAGATTTTGGCCGTCATCGGACCGAACGGAGCCGGCAAGACGTCGCTGTTCAATTCCCTGACCGGCGTCTATCAGCCCCAAGAGGGGACGATCACCTTTCAGGGCCGCGACGCCAAGCCGATGAGCGTCATCGGTAAGAAGCCTCACCGCGTCAGCACCGCCGGCGTCGCGCGGACGTTTCAGGCGTCACGCATGTTCAGCGCCCTGACGGCGTTTGAGAACATCAAGATCGGCGCAGAGTCCCACCGCGGCATCGGTGTTATCGGGGCGATGTTGCGCGGCCCCGCGACTCGTCGCGACGAGCGGACCTCGGATGAGCGGACGGTGGAACTCCTCGACTTCGTGGGTCTTCGAGCGAAGGGCAACGTGATCTCCTCGTCGCTCTCCTACGGTGACCGTCGCCGGCTGGAGATTGCTCGGGGCCTCGCGACTTCGCCCCAGGTGCTCTTGCTCGACGAACCGGCCGCGGGGACCAACCCGTCGGAGAAACTCGAGCTGACCACGCTGATCCGTAAGGTTCGCGATGAGATGGGCGTCTCGATCTTGCTGATCGAGCACGACATGAAACTGGTGATGTCACTGGCCGAACGGCTCTACGTACTCAATTTTGGCAGCGTCATCGCCCAGGGTACCCCGGAGGAGATTCGGGCCAACGACAAGGTCATCGAGGCCTACCTCGGTTCGACCGCGACTGAGACGGGGGACCGCTCGTGATGCTCGAGGTTCACGAAGCGGTGGTTCGCTACGGCGCGATCACCGCGTTACACGGCGTGTCGTTCGAGGTAAACCAGGGTGAGATCGTTACGTTGCTCGGTGCCAACGGAGCGGGTAAGACGACAACCCTTCGGATGCTGTCCGGCTTGCACGCCCCCCAGAGCGGGCGGATCATGTTTGAGGGCCAAGACGTCACGACGACCAAGGCCCATATGTTCACCTCGCTCGGCATTGGACACGTCCCCGAGGGCCGGCGCATCTTCCCCCAGATGACCGTGGAAGAGAATCTGGAGATTGGTGCCTTCCGGCGACACGGTTCGTACAGCGATGACATGGATCGTATGTATGAGACGTTCCCCATCTTGAAGGAACGGCGCAAGCAAATCGGCGGCAACCTGTCCGGCGGTGAACAGCAGATGCTCGCCATCGGACGCGCCCTCATGGGACAGCCCCGCTTGCTCCTGCTCGACGAGCCGTCGATGGGCCTCGCGCCCATGATCGTCGACACGATTTTCCGGATCATCGGCGAGATCCGCGATGGCGGTACGACTGTGCTGCTGGTCGAGCAGAACGCGGCCCAGGCGCTTCGTCTCGCCGATCGTGGCTACGTGATGGAGAACGGCCGGATTGTCTTTGGAGACAGCGCGTCGAATCTGTTGACCGACGCGAGGGTGCGGGCGGTCTACCTCGGCGAGAACGTCGAGTCATAGGGCACAGGTGCAACGCACCTGACGAGTAGTTCGAGTTATCGAGACTCACCGCGTCGATAGTCGGTCCGTGCTGACCGGCCCCGCCACGTCGCGATGAGTCCCGCGGCGACGGTGTCGAGCCAAATCCGTCACGGCCGTCCCGACATGGAATACACTTACTTATCAACAAGTAACTAATTCTTCGCGAACGGACACTTCGATGGCACTCAAACACGCCCACCCGGAACGGTACAAGTGGATCGCGCTCACCAACACCACGTTGGGGATCTTCATGGCCACGATCAACGGTTCGATCATCTTGATCTCACTGCCCGCGATCTTTCGCGGTGTCGGCATCAATCCACTCTCGCCCGGTAACGTCGGCTACCTGTTGTGGCTTCTTCAGGGCTATCTCCTGGTCACAGCGGTGTTGGTCATCAGTCTCGGACGCCTGGGCGATATCAAAGGCCGGGTGAGGATCTACAACCTGGGCTTCGCGGTGTTCTCGGTCGCCTCGATCCTGCTCGCCCTCGACCCGTTTCGCCACGGAGCCGGGGCCCTATGGCTCGTCCTGTGGCGACTCGTCCAGGGGGTTGGCGGCGCCATGCTGTTCGCGAACTCGAGCGCGATTATCGTCGACGCCTTCCCACCCGATCAGCGCGGGTTCGCGATGGGTATCAACCAGGTTGCCGCGATTGGCGGTTCGTTCGTGGGCTTGATCCTGGGCGGTCTGCTCTCGATTGGTGACTGGCGACTCGTGTTCTGGGTTTCGGTGCCCGTTGGAATTTTCGGCACCATTTGG
>JAKBCT010000045.1 GCA_021807655.1 Actinomycetes bacterium
AGGGACTCGCTGACCGGCACCGCGATGAGTTGCTTGCCCGCCGCGCGCGCGTAGTCGAGCAGCTGGGCGAGTAGCGCTGGCTGATCGTCGGGTGCAGCGACCGGAGATCGCCAGCTCAGCACGCAGGCGCGAGCCTCGAGCAACGCCGCGAAACCCGTTCGGTCGTGGTTCCAGATGATCTTCCAGGGGTCGGGGCCGAGTACCGAGTAGTGGCCGGCCTCCGCCCCGCACACGCCCAAGACTCGGGCGAGCTCGGTGCCGACCACGGCCGCCCATTCGATCGCCAAGTTCGGGTCGGTCCGTCGTCGCATCGCATCCGTAGTCATAGCCGGTGGCGCGCCCCAACCCGGGTATTACCTGTTCGACGCGTCGATTGGGCAGTGCCGTTGCGGGGTCGTACGGTCAGAGTGGATGCAGTGCCACCGCTCCAGGGCGGGGCGGTGACCGCTCCGTGAAACGGAGGGTTCTATGGCTGACACCAAGATTCTGAACCAACGCGGTGAACCGATGAATCGGGTCACGTCGCTGTTGCCGTGGCCGGCGCGCGAGTGGTTCGAGGACTTTCTGCCCGAGGCCATGCGCCGCCCGATGTTCGCCATCGAGGAGTTCTACGAGGGCGACGTGATGGTCGTGCGCGCCGAGTTACCGGGTATCGACCCCGATCGCGACGTCGTGATCGAGCTGATGGACGGCGCACTGGTCATCTCGGCCGAGAAGTCCGAGTCTCGCGAGCACAGCAGTGACCACGTGCACCGCAGCGAGTTCCGTTACGGGTCACTGACTCGGAGCGTGCCCATACCCAAGGGCGTTGACGAGCGATCGGTCAGCGCCACCTACCAAGATGGGGTCTTACAGCGTGTGTCCTATTTGGACCCACCGGTTCGCCTTGACCGGCTGAACCAAGTGGTTCAGCCGGTGCTTGCTCACCGTCCGACGTCCCAGACGATGCTTCGTCTGAGTACTCGGTTCCGACCCAAGGCCCTTATCACGTTGCCGTGATGGTTGTGCGGGTGACGATCGGCTCTTCCCGCGTGCTTCGCGGTACAGATCCCTGTGGGATCAGGCTGTGGAGAGAAGCGGAACGCGCGTTGGGTCCAACAGTGTCACGGTTGAAGACTCTTTGGGTTGCCAGCGGGCCAGGTTGATGGCCGCGTTGAGGTCGCGGTCGAGCACCAGGCCGCAGACCCCACACGAGTAGGTCCGCGTCGACAGGTCGAGGTCGTTTCTGACCTCGCCACAGCCCGAGCACGTTTTGGAACTCGGGAAGAATCTGTCAGCCACTCGCACGTCGACCCCGTGCCACCGGGCCTTGTAGAGGACCTGACGGGAGAGCTCACCCATCGCGGCCTCCGAGATCGACCTCGACAAATGTCGGTTCCTCACCATGCCCGCGACGTTGAGGTCCTCGATGACGAGTACCTGAGCTCGGTCCACCAGAGCCTTAGAGGCTTGGTGGACCAGGTGTCTCCGGGTGTTGGCGACCTTGCGATGTCGCTTCGCCAGTCGGGACCTCGCTCGTTGGCGACCTTTGGACCCCGGTGTGGTTCTGGCCAGGGACTGATTGGCTGCCTTCAGCGAAGCTTGCGCTTGCTTCAGTGTTTTCACCCCCTCGAAGCTCTCAAAGAAAACGCCGTTCGCGTCGCCAGCGACGGCCAGGGAAATGATCCCTCGATCGACCCCGACAGGGACGGCGTGACGGTTGGTTCGGCTGCGCTCGGCCTGATGAAGCTTGGCGGCCACGCCAGTGAGCGACACGGTCCAGCGTCCGGCACGCTGAGTCAACGTCGCCGAGTAGATGTGGAACCGACCGGCTTCGATCATCCGACGGACCTTGCGGGTGGGACCGAAGACCTTGACCGGGCCGAATCTGGGAAGGCGCAGGTGCGCGGGATCGCTGAAGCGAATGGGCTGGCTCGAGGGCGCCTGACTTGCCGCCGCGCGGTTGCGCAACCGGAAACTTGGCGTCACCTTCCCCTTCGCTTGGAAGCGGGGGAACCCAACGGGCGATCCGCTGCGCTTCCCGCGCCGCGACGCAGAGAAGTTCGCGAGTGCCCGGGCCGCGTCCACACTGGCGCACTCGAAGACGTCATTGGGCAGCTCGTGACGCCAGGCGAGACCCCGTATTCCGTTTCCATTGACCGGTGAGTCAGCAGACTGTCCGTTTTTCCAGGCGTTGAACTCGTTGATGAATGAGAACGCTGCCCAGGACAGTGAAGGGGTCGATCGTTCGCACGGTTCACCGCTATCGGAGAGAACTTCTCGCTCGATCGATCTGGCGTCCAGATTGGCCTTCACGCGAGCCAGGTGGTGATTCACCGTAAAGCGGCGAGCGCCCGCGCACTTGGCGAGGAGGACTCTCTGCTCCGCGTTCGGGTCGAGGGCGAACTGGAACGTGACGGCTCTCGAGAGCGTCTGACCAGAGTGCGAGATGGGTGATTCAGCTGACGTGGATGCCACGGAAGTGATTCTGCGTCGGGGCTGTCACATGCTGTGAGGCAACGCGCTAAATCATGGAGCCATTCAACGTGTGGAGACTATTTCGACACGACGAAAGGCTCCGTCAACGAGTACGGGCACGACGTCGCTAACGCCGTAAACGGATGCGTACTCGACGTCGTGACCAAACCCTCGCTCCACCAATTCTCGTCCCGATGCGCTCCGCAAGAGAGCGTCCTCAGCGGTGTCCTTGGCGTTTTCCCACGCGGCGACGGCAGACCTGGCTTCCGGCGACAAGTCGCCGCCTAGATTCGCCAACACTGCACCGGCCCCCAAGAGATCCTCGAGCGAAGGTCGCAGGGTCCCATCGGGCCAACGTTCACCACACGCAATGACCGACACGGGCAGGGAGGTAGCCGCGAGATACTGAGACACCGCAGGTGCGTTGCGCAGACACGCCGCCACGACGACGGCTCCATTCTCAGCGGCAAGTACCGAACACGTCGAGCCGTTGGGCGACGGCAGGACTACGGCATCCAGTGTCGCGCGGTTCAACAGGGCCGTAGGCGAGAGCGAGAGGCCAGCCGCATCGGGACCATCGACAAGGTGAGCACCGAGTGAATCCGCGAAGGCGCGCGTCGTCTCGTCCTTCCATCGATAGGGATACGCGATTCCACCTCGATCGACCACGGCCCCGACCGCGGTGGTAAAGCGAAGCACGTCGATGACAACGACTATCGACCCCGGTCGAGCCAATCGTTCAGTGCCCGTCGGTCCCCACTCAAAGTGACCCGGGGACTCTCCCGGCGTTGGCCACGACTCGTGTCTCACTCGTTCAGTCTCCCATGGGGTCATCGCCGAAGTTGAGGACCGAATACCACGCCACGCCGCATCACAGACTGTCCCCCGAGGAGAAGCGAAGGTTTTCGACGAGGGAGGCGACGTGCAACCATCCGGTAGCTGAGGCTGTCGTGTTCTCAAAGCACCGTACGAGACGACGACGTCGCACAAGATGGCCGTGGGCCACTTCGACGCGCCAGGCGTGGCGGATAGGGCGAAACACCTTGGCACCGTTCTCGTTGCGCGGTGGCTCCTCCCATCCAACCCGACGAACCTCGTAGTTGAACTTTGCCGACAACCTCGCGGCGGCAGATGCCGCAGTGCCTCGGTCCACCAGGACGAGTTCCAGCCGTTCGTCATCACCTGTTCGGACGAGGTCGTCAAGTATCTGTTCGACGGCGCTGGCCTCGGACGTCGAGGCAGGGACAACACGCACGCAGAGAGGCAAGCCGGTGACGTCCACGCAGACGATGCGCTTGGCGCCGTTGGTGCGTCCGTAGGGACCGCCCTGGTTGTGGAAGGTGGCGCCCCCGTTCGAGGCTCCGCGTGCGAGGTGTGTGTCGATAACCACCATTGAGGGCCGCAAGTCTTTTCGGCCAAGAGCCGTGCGCGACGACGCGTGCAGTCCGGAGAGAGCCCGAGTCCACGTTCCGTTGCGCGACCACCGGCGAAACTGGGACCAAACGCGGGTCCAGGGACCAAACTCCTCGGGCAAGAACCGCCACTGGCACCCGGTGTGCGAGATGTAGAGCATCGCGTCGACTACGTGGCGAAGGTCGGCTCCGTGCTTTGGCCCTCGTTTGGCTGGAATGACCAATAGTGGTTCCAACACCTCCCACTGGGCGTCTGTCAGGTTGCTTGGATAAGCCACGACTTTATGGTGTCGGACGCTTCTCCTGGCGCACTCGCCAAATAGAACACACGCGCTTAGAGGTCCGCCTGAGCGCCCCCGCGCCGACCAGTGCGGACGCTACGCGGCGCATTCCCATCACGCGCGCGTGATCGACGGGCCCGGTCGGCGCTCGCCCCGGCCGCTGACCGGGCCCGCCATTGAAGAATCCTGTAAGAAATCGTCGCGTGCGCCGTGACGGCCGTGAAACTAGAGGTAGAACGAGCCCGCGCCGAGGGCGCGGTGGAAAGGTCGGTGTCCCAACATGCCACCCGAGTTTCAACAGCCCCGTTTTGGTTATCCGTACTGGGGACCCGGCATGCACCACGTGCTCGGCCTGCGCGGCGTCTTGTTCCTGGTTTTTCTCATCGCGCTGCTCGTCATCGCGCTGGTTGCGCTGGCGCTATCGGTGTCGTCGCGCCGGCGCGCCCATCTCGGCGGACGAGGAGGCGTCGGCTACGTGGCCGGTGGTGAGGCCCTGGCGGTGCTCGACGAGCGCTTCGCCCGCGGCGATATCGACCCCACTGACTACACGACGCGACGAAGCCTCTTGACCGGTACGCCGTCGAAGGAGTAGGTGCGCCACCGTTGGTGAGCGGTGCCGCAGTGGTGTCGTGGGGCTGGCTAGGACGCGACGAGGTTCGTGGCGAGGAGCGTTCGACCGCCGGTGGTCGCGATCGTGATCCTCGAGAGTGAGCGCGACGTCAGGGCGGTCGCGAGCTCTACGACGGCGTCGTGGTTGGGGGTGGGTCCCCACGTCCCGATCGGTTCGGCCCGGCCGCTGCGGTCGATCACGTACGCGACGCACTCGACCTTGGCCGGTAGCCCCCGCAACGAGAGCGTGATGGCCGTTCCCCACGCCATCGTGGCGAGCGAGACCGTGCCGCTCGCGCCGCTGGCGGCCGTCTGCAGTCGATAGCGTGCGGTCGACGGGGCGGTTGAGCGAGGTAGCGCCACCGCCACCACGGCGGCGGCGAGGGCCAGCGCCGCGGCGCCGCGCCACAGACGCAGGTGGCGCCGCGACGCGCGCTGGCTGGCGAGCGCTCGGGCGAGCAGACCAGGCAGCAGTTCGTCGGGTGCGCTAGGCACCCCCGCGGTGAACTGTTCGGGGGTGAGGCGCGCGAGCAGCCCCGGGAGCACCGAGAGTTCAGCAACCTCGGCCCGGCACTCGTCGCAGGTGCGTAGGTGGTGTTCAACCTGCGCGCGAGCGGGCGCGTCGAGTGCGCCCACGAGGTAGGAGCCGAGTGCCAGGTGCAGGTCGTCGTGCTCGCTCATTGGACGTATCCCATCTCCTCCAACGCGCTTCGTAGGGCGCGCAGTGCGTAGTAGGTTCTCGACTTCACGGTCCCCGGCGGGACGTGCAGGGCGAGCGCCGTCTCGTCGACCGATTGACCCAGATAGTAGGCGTGGTAGAGCACGACGCGATGGTGCTCGCTGAGTCGCGCGACGGCCTCGCCGATCCCCCACGCCTCCACGGCGCGCTCGACGTCGTCGGGCGCGGCGACGTTCGCGAGCGCGTCGCCCGACGACGGCCTCGGTCGAGCACCGTCACGCCGCCACTCGTCGCGTAGCCGGTTACGCACCACGGTGAAGAGCCACGCGCGCGCCGATCCGCCGCTGCCGTCGACGGCTTCGGGGTGCTGCCACGCCCGTAGCAGGGCGTCCTGGACGGCCTCTTCGGCCCGTTGACGGTCGTGGCAGAGCCGTAGGGCGAACGCGAAGAGAGGACCGGCGTACGCGTCGTGCAGCGCAACGAGCAACTCGTTGGCGAGCCGGTCGGTGTTCTCGGCGCGGCCCCCCCGGCGCTTCGGCACGACGCCCTCGAGCGCGGTCCCGTTCGTAGGTCGCTCGGATCGTGATCTCAGGTGGCCCTCGCTTCGACGGCACTCGATGGTGCTCTTAACTCCAACGCACCGGTGACGCGCGCGGTTCAGTGGCTTCGCGCACGTGCCTCGCGAGGTCGTTGAACCTTCTCGCCTACCGCCACGTTTCACTACCAACCAATGAACTAACAAAGGAGTTGTTGTGCACCACTCTCGTCGTAAACTACTCGTCGGATTGCTCGGCGTCGGCGCGCTGGCCGTGTCGCCGGCCGCGAGCGCCTTCGCCACCGCGCCACCGGCCGCCACGGCGTTCGTCACCGCCGTCATCGGTCCGAACGGCGGCGTCATCAGCGGTTTTGGCATTTCGGCCACCTTCGCGCCCGGGGCCGTCAGCCAGCCGAGCCTGGTCGTTCTCACGAACTGGCCCAATGGACTGGACGTTACGCCACCGAAAGGTCGGGAGGTGAAGACCTTCGGCCTGCAGGTGTGCAATGACGCCACGGGCACGCCGAGCCAGTGCACGAGCGAGTTTGGCAACTACGCCAACGCGCCGGGGGGAACGGAACGGATCGCGGGCATGCCGTTGGTGTTCCAGGGGGGTGCACAAACGGGAGTGAACTTTGGCACCCTGGCGCACAAACTGGTCTCGATCAGCGTGCGCACCGGTGGCGCCAACGTCTACATCTACAATCCCAACGGCGCCGCGGGCTCGGCGTACCCCAAGCTGCTGCCCAGCTCGGCCAGCGCCGGCGTCCTCACGTTCGCGACGTTCCAACCGATCGTGTGGGTGGTGACCAGTCCGTCGATGTAGTCGCTCGGGCCGGTCGGTCCGAGGACCGACCGGCCCGGATGCACCGGTGCCCGACGTAGTCAGGGCACGAGGATACGGCGAAAGCGGCGAGCGGCGAGCCACAGACCGGCCGCGGCGATGGCGACGAGGTACGCGACTCGGATCACCATCACGGCGTCGAACTGTCCGAGGTCCAGTCCGCGCAGCAACGTCGCGGACTGGTACAGCGGCGAGAGCGAGATGATCGC
>JAKBCT010000046.1 GCA_021807655.1 Actinomycetes bacterium
TTGGTCGTTCCGTCGACCGAGAGCACTACGACACTGAGAGCGTCGTCCGCCACCGCGAGCGCCAGGAGGAAGAGTCGGAGTGTGGCCGGCACGCGGGCGCCCACGAGCGCCACGACGCCGAGGGTGAAGGCGACGTCCGTCGCCATTGGAATGCCCCAGCCGTGGCGCAACGCGGGCAGATGGGTGAGATAGCCGGCGAACACGGCGAGTCCCGCGGTGACCGTCATTCCGCCAATGGCGGCAAGGACCGGCGGGGCCGCGTGACGGAGATGGGCGAGGGCTCCTCGGCGAAGTTCGCGGGCCAGTTCGAGTCCGATGCCAAAGAAGAAGATCGTCATCAAGACTGACGCGGCGATGTCGTGAGGCGACGAGAGTCCGACGTCGCTCATCAGCCGATTGCTCCAGCCGACGTTGATGACGCGTTCGTATCCCGACGAGTCGGCGAGTGACCAGATCAGGGCGGCGAGGGCTCCGGCGATGAGCGTGAACGCCGGCGCGACGTCACGATCAAGCACGCGGGACAGCGATACTCGACGGTCAGTCATCGCGACGCCGGCCCGAGGCGTTCATTCGTGGCCACGTTGGGCGAGCCAGCTGGTGATCAACCGCTGACTCGCATCCGTGAGCACCGTCAAGCACTCGTCGAAATCGTCATCGGTACCGTAATAGGGGTCGGCGACGTCGAGGTCGAGTCCCGGACTGAGCAGGTTGCGAATCATCGTGACCTCGGTGCGCGGATTGCTGAGTCGCTCGAGCACGTCGGCGCGATGTTCGCGGGTCATCACGAGAACCAAGTCCTGGCGGTCGAGGTACGCCGGGCTGGCGTAGGAGGCGGTGGAACCGGGCTCGAGGAATCCGGCGCGATCGAGTGATCGTCGCGCCCGCGGATCCATCGCTGAACCCTCGTGCCACCGGGCGGTCCCGGCACTGCTCACGCTGATGAGCGGGGCCAGGGCCGGATTGGTCGCGAGAAGGTGGTTGAGCGCGACCTCGCCCATCGGGGAGCGACAGATGTTTCCAGTGCAGACGACCGCGACGTGTAGTTGAGCCATAAACCTTCCTCATCGCGCCACTCGGCGCAGACTTGACGTGCGTACTTCTGCACCAAGACGGTACGATAAATCCGAGACGGAAAGGGGAAGCGATGCCATTGTCAGAGCACGAACAGCGCATCTTGGCCGAGCTTGAAGATTCGCTTTCCAAACAAGATCCCCGATTTGCAAAATCGGTTCGCGAGACGAACGTCTATTCGCACGGTGGCCGTCGGGTGCGCTGGGGCGCCGCGGGCTTTGTGCTCGGCCTGGCCATTCTGGTGTTGTTTTTCTCGCGGTCGATTGTTCTCGGACTCGGCGGCGTGGCTCTGATGTTTGTCTCGGCAATCGTCATCGAGCGCAACGCGCGGCTTTTGGGACGGGCATCGTGGCAGGACCTTACGCGTCGCATTCACGGCGATGAGACGCACACGACCGAGAGCCCCCGGGCGCGGTCGATTCGCGACTGGTTGTCGCGCCAACGTAACAAAGATCAGTGACCCCCTCAGGGGCGACGGTGCGCGTCGCTCCGGTACGCGACGGTAGTGGGGCGAGAACCCTGGCCGCCGCAGTGGTGGACCAAGGCGGTGCCTCGCGCAGGCGACGGCGCACGGTCGACGGTCGAGGTCGGCGTGCGCCACACGTGGGGTGGCGCGGGGTCCAATCATGAGTACGTGGTGGCCGCCCGGACTCGGTCGCTATCTGGTGATGCACCCACGAGACGTGCCGGCAGTCATCACCGCAGCCTGGGCGTTGCGGCGCAATCGGTGGTGGTGGCGGGCGCCCTTCCTGCCGGTTCCCGACGACTCGTATTGGCGATTCCGCCTGACCACCTTCGATGGGTCGGGGGCGACGCGCCTCGATCCTCGTGCCGTCGTCCAAGCGGCGAAGTGGTCACGACGCCAGCGGAGCACAAGGTAGGTTGGGCTCGTGGGCCGCGTCCTGTTGCTCAACGCCACCTTTGAGCCGCTCCAGTTGGTCAGCGAACGGCGGGCGGTCGTGCTCGTTCTCGGCGGCCGGGCCGAACCGATCGCGACCGACGAGGACCCGGTCGTCTTTCGATCGGCTTCGGTGACCGTGCCGATCCCGGCGATCGTACGACTGAGTGAGATGGTCAAGCTGCCGACCAGGGTCCGTACGCCGCCACTGACCCGTCGGGCGCTATTGCTTCGAGACGGGTATCGGTGTGGCTACTGCCTCGAACACGCGGACACTATCGATCACATCGTGCCGCGCAGCCGGGGCGGAGAACACTCGTGGACGAACGTCGTGGCCGCGTGTCGCAGGCACAACATGCAAAAGGGTGATCGGCTGCTCGAGGAGTTGGGCTGGCGGTTGCAGATCGAACCCCGAGTGCCCGACGGTCTCTGGTGGCGGTGGCGTTACCTTCCCGACTCGCATCCGCTGTGGGCGCCGTATTTACCACGTGCATCGTGACGGGCGCGATTGACGAGGTCGAGGAGCTCTACGACTACGACGCGCTGCGAGCGATCGACGAACCATCGGTGTTCGTCGTGCACGTCGCACAGCCGACCGTCGTCCTCGGTAGCCGCCAGCGCGCAGACCTGCTGACCGAAGAGTTTCGTTCGACGTGCACGGTTCGTCGCCGGCGAGGTGGCGGTGGAATCGTGCTGCTCCAACCTGGAGACCTGTGGGTCGACTGGTGGATCCCTGCCCATGACCCCCGTTGGTCAGGCGACCTCCGCGAAACGTCGCGTCAAGCTGGCAACCGATGGCGGGTGTCCCTCGGCGACGAGATCCACGACGAGCTTGTCGTGCACGACGGACCGCTCGAGGTCGACGATGGCTTCGGCGTGGTCTGTTTCACCGGACGAGGACCCGGTGAAGTGTTCATCAAGCAGCGCAAAGTCATTGGCGTGACGCAGTGGCGCGTTCGTGAGGGAACCTTCGTCTCGACGGTCCTTCACGCGCAAACGACGCTGCCACTCGTGGAGGGACTGGTCGACCCACCCCGGGGGATCGCTCACGCCCTGGACCATCACACGGTCGAGTCCTTGGGACTTGACGATCCCGACGCGATTGTTCGTCGGCTGGTGCTGCTCGATGGACCGTGGATGACGCGTCAGTTGTTACTCGCCGACTGAGCGAACCGCTTCGTCGACGATGCCTTGGTCGGTTCGCGAACGAGCCGACTGCGCCAGTTCGACGCGAGTACCGATCACGGGTTCACGTGATGCACCCTCGACCGCGCGCGCGGACGAGTCGATCGAGCCGCATCGGCGACACGTTTTATCGGTGAGTGCCGGTAGGTAGCGAACCGCGTCCTCAGCCCCGCAAGGGTCGAGGGTCGCGCCGTGGACGGGCCGTTGAACACCCAAAGGGAGTGTGGGGCCAAAAAGTGGTGCAGAAAGGAGACTTGTGGTGTATTGTGTCGCGAAGTGGGGCGAAGTGGTGACGTAGAGGAGGTATGAGGTGTTCGGGTTCGTTGGTCAGTTCCAGCACTCGCTGGATGCCAAGGGACGCCTCATCCTGCCCGCTCGTTTTCGCTCCGAGTTCGAACGGGGCGGTCACTTGAGCCCCAACACCGAAGGTTGCGTCGCACTCTGGACGCCCGGTGAGTTCGCTCGACAGACTGAGGAGCGGTTGGCGCAGAGTCGTCGCGGCGGTGCGCAAGACCGCCAGCAGGCGCGGTACTGGGCCGCGAACTCCTCGGACGTTGAATTCGATCGTCAGGGTCGGTTCGCACTGCCCGCGGTCATTCGTGAATACGGGGCGTTGCGCGACGACGTTCTTATCGTCGGCGCCCTTGACCACGTCGAACTCTGGGACCCACAACGATACGCAGCGGCCGTCGGTCCGGCAGAACGGATGTTCAAAGACGGTGGCGAATGACGAAGGTATCTGGATCCACGCTCGGCGAGCAATGCGCGCGACAGCCTCGCGGGTTCCTCTCCAGTGGGTGTTCGAGACGCGCGAGCGTGGCGATGCTTGAGGACTCCTACCACCGGCCCGTTCTGGTTGACGAGATCGTTGAACTATGCCGCGCCTTGCCCGCGGGGGTAATCGTCGACGCGACCCTGGGCGGAGGCGGGCACGCTGCCGCCATCCTCGACGCGGTCGCACACGTGAGAATTCTCGGGATTGACCGCGATCCAGAGGCCCGCGTCGCCGCGGCGACGCGCCTCGCGGCGTTCGGGGATCGCTCGCGGATCGCGTCGGCCACGTTCGCCGATCTGGCGGACGTGATTCGAGCGAACGCCGACTTCGTGGCCACCTCGCCGATCGTCGGCGTCTTGATGGACCTCGGTGTTTCCTCGCACCAACTCGATGACCCGTCGAGAGGGTTCTCATTCCGATTCAACGTCCCACTCGACATGCGTATGGACCCGTCCACCGGGGAAACCGCCGCAGAGTTGATTGCGCGCATCTCACAGGACGAGTTCGTCCACCTGTTGCGAGCCAACGGTGAAGGCCGCTACGCCCGCGCCATCGCGATCGCTGTTCGAGAGGGCCGGCCAACCACGACCGACGAACTGGTGGCGCTCGTCGAGCGCGCGGTGCCCATTCCGGCCCGACGGCGGGGCAACGTCGCGACGAGGGTGTTCCAGGCCCTGCGCATTGCGGTGAACGACGAGGAACGCCAGCTCGGCGAAGGTCTTCGTGGCGCCTTTGAGTCACTCGCGCCCGACGGCGCCGTGATGGTGATTTCGTACCATTCCGGCGAGGACCGCACCGTGAAGTCGTTCTTGCACGAACTGTCGACGGGCGGTTGCCACTGTCCACCCGCGCTCGGGTGCGTCTGCGGGGCAGTTCCGTCGGCCCGGATTTTACGGGCGAGTGCCGTCTTGGCCCGCCCCGAAGAGATTGCGTCCAATCCGCGGGCGCGATCGGCTCGACTACGCGTCGGTTGGAAGTTACCACGATGAGCGTCATAACTTTCCCCCGACGCGTCGAACGACGGCTCGGTTCGCCGAGCCGACCAGCGGTGCGAACCGGCGAACATCGCGCCAAGGTCACGCATCAGCCACTCGTGCGAACTCGGTGGCGAAACACTTCGGCCACCCGGCGATCGATCATCATCATGGGGGCTGCGTTGGTGGTGTCGCTGAGCGGGAGCATGGTGGTGGCCAACCGTCAGGTGCAGCTACAGCGCCTCCAGAGCGCGCTGCTTCAGGCTCAGTCGAACTACGCCGTGCAGGTCGGATCGATGACCAACGCGTCCGCACCAAGCCAGATTGCGTCCAAGGCTGGCGCGTTGCATCTGGTCGATCCCACGTCGGTAACGCAAGTTCCCGTCACGTCGCTTGAGAGGCCGCTGCCGATACCGCAGTTCAACGGGTACGCGCCGGTCACATCAAGGACGAGTCGGTGAGCCCGTCAGCCTCGACGCCGCCCCGGCGACCCCCGAGCAGGAGACCATCGCCGGTGGGGACGAGTCGTTCGGTGCGTCGCATTCGCTTGCTCCGTTTCTCACTGGTTGGACTCTTTGCGTTGCTTTCGGTGCGGCTCTTCATGCTCCAGATCGTCGATCACGCTCACTACGCGCAGTTGTCCGTCGGCCAGGTTCGAGTGGACCTCACCACGACGGCGCTGCGCGCCGGGATCTACGACCGATACGGGCAGATCCTGGCCGTTTCGAGGCCGACGTCGCTCGTCATCGCCGACGACTTCCAAATCGCCCATCCCGACACCGAGGCCCAGGCGATGTCGCCCATTGTTGGGGTACCCGTCGGAAAGTTGACGAAACTGCTCTCGGAGCGCCACGGTTACGTGGTCATCAGTGACCACCTGGATCTGACCTTGGGCCGTCAGCTCGCGTCAATGAATTTCCCTGGCATCGTGGTACAGGACTCCTCGGTGCGTTCGTACCCCAACGGCCCCGAGGCGACGGCGCTCGTCGGGGGCATCAACGCGTCTGGGGTGGGTTCGGCCGGGCTGGAGTACCAATATCAGAAGCTTTTGGCGGGCCAGACAGGCATCACGCGCGCATTCGTGTCGGCGTCGGGGGTCAACCTTCCCAGCACCCACACGACGGTCATCAAGAAGGCCAAACCCGGCGTGGGACTCGAGTTGACGATCGATTCGTCGCTGCAATTCGTTACCGAGCGCTCCCTCGCCCACGCGCTGGCCACCACGGACGCCGTCGCGGGTACGGCCATCGTGATGGACGTGCACACCGGCGAGATCTTGGCCAATGCGTCGCTCGTGAATATTCGTGCGAAGCCCGGGGTCCTGGGCAAGGTGTCGTCGTGGGGGGTCTCGGTCGGCGTACCGGGGATCGAGCAGACGATCAGCGACCTCGCGTTCAGCTACGCCTACGAGCCGGGTTCGGTCTTCAAGGCGGTGACGTTCTCGGCCGCCCTCCAAGCGGGCATCATCACACCGACGACCGTTTTCACGATTCCCAACAGCATCGTGGTCGGCGGGCGAGTCTTCCACGACGCCGAGAACCACGGACTCGAGCATCTCACCGCGACCCAGATACTCGCCCAATCATCCAATATCGGCACCTACAAGATCACCAACCGACTCGGCGAAGCTGGTCTGCTCAGTCAGGTAGAGCGCCTGGGCTTCGGTCAGTTGACCACCCTGAACTTCCCGGGTGAGACGCCCGGACTCCTCGCGAACGCGAACACCTGGAACGCGAGCGACATGGCTGCCATGCCCATCGGTCAGGTCGACGCGGTGCCACCGATCCAGGTGCTCGACGCCTATAACGCGATCGCGAACGGCGGCGTCTTCGTCGAACCGAAACTCGTGCGCGGCTACGTCTTGGCTAACGGTGCGGTGCGCGCCGCGCCGCCGAGCAAGACGCGTGAAGTAATAACGCCAGCGGTGTCGTCTACGTTGACCAAGATGCTCGAACAGGTGGTTCTCGCGGGTACTGGCACCAACGCGATCATTCCTGGGTACCCGGTGGCGGGTAAGACGGGAACCGCGACGATTCCCTATCCGGGCAAGGACCTGCTGCTCTCGGGTCAGTTCGACGCAACCTTCGTCGGTTTCGCCCCGG
>JAKBCT010000047.1 GCA_021807655.1 Actinomycetes bacterium
CATCGTGCGTCACCTGGGTTGGATCGCCGTCTTTGCCTTCGTGGAGTTTGGGGTGCCCTGGTACCTCATGGCCACCGCCGAACAACACATCACGAGTTCCCTGACCAGTCTGCTCATCTGCGCCGTGCCCCTCTTTTCGGTCGTCGCCCAGCGTCTGCGGCGCACCGAGGAACACATCACCCGGCGGCGACTCTGGGGCCTCGGCGTTGGCGCGGTCGGCGTCGCGCTGCTCGTCGGCCTCGGCATCCGCGGCGGCGCCATCCAATGGATCGGACTCATGTTCATCATTGCGGTGGGCTACACCGTCGGTCCAATCGTCTTGGCCACCAAACTACCGCACGTTCCCGGCATCGCCGTGGTGGCCGGCGCGACGAGTCTCGTCGCCCTGGCCTGGGTGCCATGGAGCCTCGCGCACTGGCCGCGTCACGTTGATCACGAAACGTTCGCGTCCATCGCCGTGTTGTCCCTCGTGTGCACCGCGGGCGCATTCCTCGTTTTTTTCGAACTGGTCAAGGAAGTAGGTTCCACGCGCAGCGTGGTCGTCACGTACGTCAACACCGCCATCGCCGTGGTGCTCGGCATCATTTTCTTGCGCGAGCCGCTGACCTTGGGCATCGCGGTCGGCTTTCCGCTGGTGCTGGTGGGTAGCGTCATCGCTACCGGCCGCACCGCATCGTCACGTGAAGAACTCGCCAGCGACGCGGACGAGATTCTCCACGGTTAGCCACCAATGGTTGGCGTGAACAACTAATTCGACGTGGTCAGATCCCTGCACCGCACCGTGGTAGATCACGCTGGCGCCAGTGACGGTTCCAGTGTCGATCTCCGCCAGTGGAGCCCACAGCGCTGCGTTGTTCACGTGACCCACAATGTCCAAATCCGTTTGGCGCAGTGGCCACGGTCGCCTCGTGGCGTGGGCCGGCGGCGTCAACGTCGGTACCCGGCCCGACACGCGTCGACGGGCTCCCTCGCCGTACACCTCGAAGAAACTCGAGCCGACCCGTACGGGGCGACCCGCCGGGCCCACCGGAACCCACAGCGCTGACGCCTCGATGACGACTGACCCGCCAACGGCGACGTCGGTGCGTCGTTCGGCCCACGCGGCCCCCGATCCACTGCACCACGTCGTCAGGGTCACCGACTCGCCGAGGCGCGGCACCGCCTGGCCGACGAGTCGCCACGACGTGCGCCGTGCGAGCCACGTCTCGTCCGCCACCAGACCGGTGTCATCCCAGTCGTCGGTCGCCACGTCCTGGAGGTAGCGCGCCAGACCGTCGGGACGCAAGAGCCCGTTGGGACCGCAGTCGCTGAGCCGCACGCGCCGCGAAGCGCTGAAGTGCCGACCACGACCGAGGTTGGGTGCGAACGTCACGTCAGGGCCCGCGTCGATCGAACTCGAACTCACGAGCGCAAGACGGCGCCCGACGTCCTCGCCTCGTCAATGAGTTGCTGACGCACCGCGGCCACTTCGGCTTCGCCGAGCGTGTGATCGGGCGAGCTCAGGCGTACGGCGAAGGCGAGGCTGCGCGTGTTGGGGGCCACCGTCGAGCCACGGTAGGCGTCGAACAGCGTGATGTCCTCGACCAACGGCGAGACCGACCTCAACGCGAAACGAAGATCCTCGGCGTGCACCTCGTCCGGCGTAACGAAGGCGAGATCGAGGACAGCACTCGGGAATCGGCTCGGCAGCGCCGCACGTCGCGTGGTCCGCTCGCCGGTGACGAGACCGATCAGCGCGTCGAGGTCGACGTCCACCACCCCGAGACGACGGTTCGACTGACCAGCGACCGAGATGATCAGCTCGGGGTCAACCTCGCCCACGATCCCCACGCACGTGCCGGAGGTTCGATCCCTAAGCCCGGCACCGCGAGTGGGATGGATTCCCGGGCCAAGATCCGTTGATGAACGCACCACGACGTCGTCGAGGTCAAGCCTGGTCGCGATTCGTGCCCACAACGCTACGGCGCTGATCGCGTCGTCGTCTCGATGGCCCAACACGACTGTCAGGCGCTCACCCTCTTGCGGCAGGGCGAGCGTGGCCCGTCCACCGGCACCGCCGCGGGTTACTCGGGGCGATGCGGTGTCCTCGGGGTGCGTGAATACCGTTCCCAGCTCACCTAGGCGCACGTCGACAAAGCCGCGATCGACGTTCTCCCCCCACGCCGCTACGAGGCCCGTGAGCATCGTCGGCCGCAGTACCGATTCATCAGCGGCCAGTGGATTGGTGACCGTGATCCGAGTTCCACCCTGATGCGTCAGGTCAAAGGTACGCACGCTCACCAACGTGGGCGTCCACGCCTCGTTGACGCCGGCCTCGACGATCACGCCGCGAAGCAGTCGCCGAAGACGTTGTCGATCATTCAACGCTCCCGGTGCGGGCCACGACGGCGTGCGACGTGGCAGACGCCGGTAACTGTGCAGCCGGGCGATCTCTTCGATGACGTCGGCTCGCCCCGCGACCCCGGTTCGCACGTCGGGACGCGACGACGGCGCAACGATGTTGAGCCCCTCGTCACCCGCGGGCGACGTGAGAAAGCCCAGTGCCTCGAGATGCGTTGCCACCTCGTCGAGGGGAAGCGATACCCCAAGGCTGCGCGACACGTCGTGCGCGTTCAAGCGGACCGTCGACGGCGTCGGAATCTCGCCGCGAACGTCCAGTGGTTCATCGAGCCACTCCAAGTCCGGCACGCTCTCGCGCAACACGGCGACCAAGCGCCCCACCGCGTGCAGGGCCAGTTCGGGATCGACGCCGCGTTCGAATCTGGCGGACGCCTCAGTGCGCAGTCCGTGGCGCTTGGACGATCGCGCAATCGCCATCGGATCGAAGTACGCGGCCTCGAGCAGGACCTCCGTCGTAGCCGCGCTGATCTCGCTCGTGGCGCCGCCCATGATGCCCGCCAGTCCGAGTACGACATCGTCGCCGTCCACGATGACGAGGTCGTCACCGGAGTCGCCCAGGCCCCGACCGGACTGCGCCAGCGCGCGCACCACCCCGTCGAGGGTCTCGAGGCTTTCACCGAGTCGGGCGCGCCGTACTCGAATCACCCCACCGGCGACCCGCATCGCGTCGTAGGGGTGCGTGGGTTGGCCCAGCTCCAACATGACGATGTTCGATGCGTCAACCACATTGGAGATCGATCGCATGCCAGCGCGCTGGAGGCGCTGCGTCACCCACGCGGGTGAAGGGGCAACACGAACATTGCGTAGCACCGACACGGTCAGGCGCCCGCAGAGATCGGGTGCGTCGACGGCGGCACCCGCGACGGAGTCCGAACGTACGCCGGGCGATGGCCCCGCAACCTCGGGCGCGCGAACCGTGCGCCCGAAACGAGCGGCGAGATCACGCGCCACGCCGAGGATCGACCACGCGTCCGGACGATTACCCTCGATCGACACGTCGAACACGACGTCGGCCACAATGCCCAGCGCCTCGAGCAACGGCTCACCCACGCGTGGCGCGATCATCTCGTCGAGCACCATCAGGCCCTCGTGGTCGTCACTGAGTCGAAGCTCTCGCGCTGAGCACAGCATTCCGTTGCTCACCACGCCGCGCATGGCGCGGCGTGCGATTTCGAAACCTCCCGGCAGCACGGCACCCACCGGCGCCAGTGGGACGTGATCGCCGACGCCAAAGTTCCACGCCCCGCAGACAATTTCGAGTGGGCCGGCGCCCGTATCGACGACGACACGCCGAATTCGATCGGCGCCGGGTATCGCGTGGATCTCGTCGACCCTCACGACCACGACGTCGTTGAGTCCCTCACCGACCCGCTCGACACCCTCAACGACGAGACCCAGGTCGTCCATGGTCTCTCGAATCTCGTCGACCGTCTCAGGCAAGTCCACGAATTCGCGCAACCACGAGAGAGGAACCTTCACGCGAACTGATCCAGAAATCGAACGTCGTTTTCGATCAGTGCCCGCATGTCGGACAACCCAACCTTCATCTGTGCGCAACGGTCGATGCCGAAGCCAAAGGCGAAACCGCTCCACTCCTCGGCGTCGATACCGACCGAGTCGAAGACCGCGGGATCAAGCATTCCGCAGCCGCCCAATTCGATCCAGCCAGTGTGCGAACAGGTCCGACAACCCTCCCCGCGGCAGATGGTGCAGGTGATCTCAAACTCGGCCGAGGGTTCAGTGAACGGAAAATAGGAAGGGCGAAGTCTCGAGTCAATATCGGCGCCAAAGTACGCACGGGTAAAGGTCTCGATCGTCCCGGCGAGGTCGGCGAACGTGATTCCCCGATCGACGACCAGTCCTTCGATTTGGTGAAAGACCGCGAGGTGGCGTGCGTCGGGCGTGTCGCGTCGAAAGCATCGACCCGGTGCAACGGCGTGGATCGGTAGCGTGCCGGTGGCCACGGCTGATTCCATTAGGTGCACTTGGGTAGGTGAGGTGTGCGTGCGTAACACCACGGTTTCGGGGTCGCCCAGACCGACGTAGAAGGTATCCCACATGCCTCGAGCAGGGTGAGCCGGTGGAATATTGAGTGCTTCGAAGTTGTACCAGTCGCTCTCGACCTGCGGACCATCGGCCACCTCGTAGCCCATCGCCACGAACACGTCTTCGAGTTGCGCTTGCGTCGTCGAGACGAGGCCCGCGTGACCGCCAGTCAGGGGCCACGGCCGACGCTGCACCACGACGTCACCGAGTTCTAGGCGATCCGCTTCGAGTCTTTGGGTTCGCGCGCGGGCCAGGAGTTCGGCGCGACGCGACGCCACTGCTTCTTCCACCACGCGTCGCGCCTCTTGCAGACGCGCCCCAACGTCTCGCCGCTGGTCGGGACTGAGCCCCGCGAGCGATCGTTGCATCACCGCCAGCGCCGACCGCTTGCCCACAATGGCGCCGCCCCGTTCGTCAAGGTCCTGCATTGAGGTCAAGGCGGCGACGGCCGCCAGAGCGTCGGCCACGTGACCCGCAATCTGGTCCGCCATCCGGCTCGATGGTGCACTCTCGTCGTCGTGGCTCATACGGCACCCAGGCTAGAACGGATCGGTGAGGCTATTTCTCCTCGCGCCTGCCAACGCGCCACGAAGGCGATGAGTGATGCCGCCACGCCCGCGTTCAACGACTCGATGGAGTCTTCCATCGCGATGCTGAGTCGGGCCGAGCATCGTTCGATCGCGGCGCTGTCGAGACCGTGGGCCTCGTTGCCAATCACGACCACCGACGGTCCCGACAGGTCGCACTGCAACAGCGCGGTACCACCCTTCACGACGGTCGCCCAGGTTGTGGCACCCATCGACTCGAAGTGGGTCAGCGTCTCGTCGAAGTCGGCCACGCTCACGACCGTGTGAAACACCGAACCCGCGGTCGAGCGCAGGGTCTTCGGATTGAAGGGGTCAACGCTCTGACCCGTCAACACGACGGCGCTGGCACCGGCCGCGTGCGCCGAGCGGATGATGGTGCCCACGTTGCCCGGGTCACGGAGATCATGCAACACGAACGTCAAGGCGCCCAGCGCGATGTCACTCACCGGCGGCGACTCGAATCGAACGGTCGCCATGACGGGTTGCGGTGTCTGGGCGTCCGCGACCTTCGCCATCACCGCCGCCTCCAGTGCGAAACACCGAACACCGTGCCGGCTCGCTCGCTCCACGATGCTGATCGCGTCCGGGTGCTCCAACGAAGCACGATCGACGTAGATGGCCTCAAATTCGACGCCGCGGTCGAGCGCGGCGCGCACCAGATCGGGGCCCTCGAGGACGCAGATCCGCTCACGCCACCGCAACGACCGCTTCAAAACCAACCGACGAAGACGCCGGACGCGCTGGTGTGTCGAACTGAGCGTTTCTAGCAGGGCAACCTACTTAACCAGCGCCGCCGACGCCTGGGTAACCAGTGCTCCGAAGGCGGCCTCGTCATTCACGGCGAGGTCAGCCAGCACGCGACGGTCGACCTCGATACCGGCGGCATTGAGCCCGGCAATGAAACGGCTGTAGCTCACGCCGTGTTGACGGGTGCCCGCATTGATTCGTTGGATCCAGAGCTTGCGAAACTCGCCCTTGCGTGCGCGGCGATCACGGAAGGCGTACACGCCCGAGTGTTGGACCGCCTGGTTCGCTGCGCGAAAGGTGCGGCTTCGGTCACCGTAGTAACCCTTCGCCTGCTCCAGAATTGCCTTGTGATGCTTTTTGGCGTTAACCGCCCGCTTGACTCGTGCCATATCAGTGTCTCCTCACTCGTTCCCTAGAGGCCCAACATCTTCTTTACGTTCTTCTGAATTCCGGGCGACATGTCCGTTTCGCGTCCGAGTCGGCGCGCGCGTACCGAACTCTTCTTTTCCATGATGTGGCCCCGGAACGCCTTGCGGCGGCGCAACTTGCCGCTACCGGTGATCTTGATTCGCTTCTTCGCGCCACTGTCGGTCTTCATCTTTGGCATTTCAACTCTCCTCCGTCGATCCCCGCGACGGGTCACCGGACCCATCCATCGACGCCGCGGCCTTCGCGACGTCACCACTCTTGCTCTTGGCGCGCTTTTCGGGACCCAGCACCATGATCATGTTTCGCCCGTCAATCTTCGGCGCCGACTCGACTCGAGCCAGTTCGCCAACTCGCTCCACAATTCGGTCCAGGATTTTGCGGCCTAGTTCCGGGTGAGCCGACTCGCGGCCCCGGAACATGATCGTGATCTTTACCTTGTGACCATCGGAGAGAAACTTCTCAACGAGCCGCGTCTTGGTATCAAAGTCACCCGGACCGATCTTCGGCCGGTACTTCATTTCCTTGACGCCAACGTTGGTCGTCTTGCGACGCGACTCCTTCGCCTTTTGCGCTTCGTCGAACTTGAACTTCCCGTAGTCCATGATCCGGCAAACGGGTGGATTCGCGGTCGGTGCAATTTCCACCAGATCTAGGTCCAGACTTCGCGCGAGCGCCAAA
>JAKBCT010000048.1 GCA_021807655.1 Actinomycetes bacterium
CAACAAGGGGTGTTTCTTCGCCGGCGGCGACGCCGCGCCGTCGGACCGCACCGCCACGGTCGCCGTCGGTCACGGCAAGCGCGCGGCGCGCGGCATCGACGCGTACCTGCGCGACGCCGAGTTCGTCAGTGGCGACCGTCACGACCTGGCCACGGCCGACCACCTCAACACCTGGTACTACGCCGACGCGCCCAGGACCGAGCGACCCGAGCTCGAGCGCATCCGTCGACAGACGAACTTCGAGGAGGTCATCGGCGGGCTCACCGAGGAGAACGCCCTCTTCGAAGCGCGCCGTTGCCTCTCGTGTGGGAACTGCTTCGAGTGCGACAACTGCTTCGGGGTCTGTCCCGACAACGCGGTGATAAAACTCGGCGGCGACGTGAAGTACGAGTTCAACTACGACTTCTGCAAGGGCTGTGGGATCTGCGTGCGCGAGTGCCCCTGCGGAGCAATCGAGATGGTCTCGGAAGTGATCTAGACGAATCCCGTGATCAACACCGCGCAAGCGATACCGACGTCGTCGCTCTCACGATTCCCACAGAAAATTCTCCACTCATTTAATGAGTCCTGTGGTAGCCATAACTGGTATGGACCCGCGCGCGTTCCCCCACGGTGACGACCGCCTTCAGCGCGGTGAGGATCGGGGATTGACTTCGCCACCAGTGACACCTTCGACGTTCGAAACCGATTTCGAGCCGCGCGTGGTGGCGGCGATTTGCCTGGACGAAGCGGGTGGCGTCGCGGACTTCGAATTCCGAGAGGTCAACGCGGCGGCGGCCGAGTATTTCGGGATGACCACGGGCGACCTCGTTGGAACGCGCTACCGAACCATCATGCCCCGGGTCGAGACCACACCGTTTTGGGTCCACCTGGTCCGAGTGGCCGAAACTGGCGAGCCGCTCGAACTCGAAGGTCACCGTCACTTCAACACGCGGCGCGACGCCGAGGTTGTCGTCGACGTACGGGCCACCCGCGCCGGAGACTGCGTGCACATATCGTGGCGAGACGTCACCGATCAGTCACTCATGCTCGCCCACTATCGACTCGTGGCCGAGAACGCCTCCGACACCGTCTTCCAACTCGACGGCGACGCCCAGATCCGCTGGGCGTCGCCGTCGAGTGCCCTCGTACTGGGCTGGTCCCCCTCGGATCTCGAGGGAACCAACGCCGTGAGCCTGCTCCACCCCGACGATGCGGCACACGTCGCGCACTGGACGAACGAGCTCGAGCAGCACCGCGCCACGAGTTTCGAAGCCCGATTGCGTCGAGCATCAGGAACCCACTCGTACTTCGCCATCACCCTGCACGTGGTCACCACGCGAGACGGCGTGGCCGAACTCGTGGGAAGCATTCGCAACATCGACGCCGAGGTCGCCCAACGCGAATCAATGCGCTCGCTGAGCGAACGCTACCAACTCATCGCGGAGAACTCACTCGACGTCGTGGTGGTCGGCGATCCCGATGGCCAGATCTTATGGATCTTCGACACGGTCAAGCAGTTACTCGGTTGGCGACCCGACCAGATGATCGGCCATCATTTCGACGAATTCGTTCACCCCGACGATCTCGCCGAAGCACTTACCCAGCGAAGCGCAATGCGCCGCGGCGAACGAATCACCACCGAGGTTCGAGTTCGCCAATCCGATGGTGACTACCGTTGGCTCGCCGTCACCGGCCGCGACGTCCTCGACGACTCCGGTTCGGCGATGACTCGAATCGTCTCGTGGCGCGACGCCGAAGCCGAAGTAGCGCATCAAGCGGCGATGGCAGTCTCAGAGTCACAGTATCGACTACTCGCCGAGAACGCGTCCGATGTCGTGTGGCGCACCAGCGTCGACGGTGTCCTCGAGTGGATCTCGCCGTCAGTGCGCGACGTGCTCGGTTGGTCGCCCGATGACCTGATCGGACGATCGGAATCCGAGATCTGCGCCGACGTGGACGTCACGTCGCGCCTAGAGGCCCGCGCGCGAGTCTTACGCGGCCAGCGCGCAGAACCTTTCGATAGTCGATACCTCACGGCCGACGGAGGATTTCGCTGGATGCATAACCACTACCGTGCAATCACCGACGAGTTCGGTCGAGTGCACGCGATCGTCTCGTCACTCCACGACGTCACGGCGCTCGTTCGCGGCCGACGAGGACTCAACACCCTGGCCGCCGGTAACGCCATCCTCGTTCGCGCGGTGGGCGACGTCGACTTGTTGACCCAACTCTGTCAGAACCTGGTCGACGAAGGAGGCTACTTGTTCGCCTGGTACGGCCGTCCCTCGAACGACGCCAACCAGACCGTGAAGGTCGTCGCCTCGGCCAAGGAACACCGAGACTACCTCGAGAGTGTGACGTTCACGTGGGCGGACAACGAGCTTGGCCAAGGTCCCCTCGGCCGGTCGCTGCGCACCGGCGAAACCTACTTCGTCAGTGACTTAACGGCCTCGGCCAACTACCGGCCCTGGTTGACGTCGGCGCTCGCGCACGGGTTCCGATCCTCCATCGGGTTGCCCGTGTTCGTGGACGGCTACCTCGACGGGACCTTCAGCGTTTACAGCCCCTACGTCAACGACTTTGACGTTCAGGCCATCACCAATCTCGAAAACCTCGCCCTGCAGGTCGGAATCGGCTTGCAGCGACTCCGTGAACAGGATCGCCTAGCTCGGGCGCTCCACGAGAGCCACCTGCTCAATACCGCGATCGACCAGGCCACGGAATCTGTGTTGATCACCGACGCGTCGGCCCGAATCCTCTACGCCAATCCTTCGACGACCATGACGAGCGGTTATTCGATCGACGAGATGCTCGAGCAGACACCAGCAATGTTCGCGAGTGGACTACACGACCATGACTTTTATCGAGACCTCTGGGGTGAGCTCAACGGCGGTCAGCCGTGGCACGGCGTCTTCACGAATCGGCGCAAGAATGGCGAACTCTACGATGAAGATACGAGCATCTCGCCCGTTTTTGGTAATGACGACGAAGTGATGGCCTACGTCGCGGTGAAACGAGACCTCAGCATCGAACGCCAGCTCGAGGCACACGTCATGCGCGGCGATCGCGACGCCCAGGACATCGCCATGTTGATGCGCGACGTGCGACCATCGAGCACCGTGGCCGCCACCGCTGAACTCTTCTGTGACGCGATGTTACGACTCGACTTCATCGACGCGTCGGCCATCTTCTTGCGCGACAGCGAAGACGAGTTCGTCGTCGCCGGATCGGCCGGCGTCACCATCGCCGAGCTCGAGCCTGGTCGGAATATCGACGTACTGAACGTCGCGAACTTCCTCACCCGCTCGGTGGATGGCGCGTGGTGGATCGACCTGGCAGAACCGGGTAGATTCAGCGACGAACCCCTCGTGCGCGCGGTGATTGGCACGGGGATCGAAGCGGTGACGATCGCGCCGGTGCGCTGGAAGGGTGACGTGGTCGGCGTTCTCGCGACCGGTTCGCGCGACCGCGCGAGCGTCGCGTTCACCCCGTCTCGACTCCCCCTGTACGAAGAGCTCGGTTCCTTCGCGGGCGGCCTCGTCGGTACCCAGGCCGAAGCGGCACGACACCTCGACTCATCGAGGCGATCGATTCTTTCGATCGTTGAGAACCGGTTGTTTCACCCGGTTTTCCAACCCGTCATCGATCTCGCTTCGGGTGCCGTCGTCGGCTTTGAGGCGCTGACACGATTCACTGACGGGCGACCACCCGACGAACACTTCGCCCTCGCCGCATCCGCGGGGATGAGTGTGGAACTCGAGATCGCCTGCGCAACGTACGCGGTCACCGAGGCAGACTATCTGCCCACCGGAACGTGGTTCAGCCTCAATTTCTCACCGTCAGTCATCGCGCGCGACGACTTCCGACGGGTCATCACCGCCACGCAGCGCGACGTGGCCATTGAGATCACCGAACACGCACGAATCGACAACTTCGATGAGGTTCGCCGGGCGATCACCTCGGTCGAACGGTGTCGTCTCTTCGTCGACGACGCCGGCGTCGGCTACGCCGGGCTGCACCACATCCTCGAGTTACAGCCCGACGTCGTCAAGCTCGACATCTCACTCGTACGCGACATCGATCACGACCCCGCTCGCCAGGCACTCGTGTCAGGGATGCGCCACTTCGCCGACTTGACGAACACGTTGTTGCTCGGTGAAGGTGTCGAGACGATCGAGGAGGCCGAGACACTGCGCTCGCTCGGCGTCGACTTCGGACAGGGCTATCACTTCGGTCGACCCGCGTCCGCGACAAGTTTCACCTGATCGCGCTGGGCGAGCACCTCGACGCTCGGCACGAGGAAGAGTCCGTCAGGGTCGCGCGCCCAGCGGCGAAAGGCGTTCGCGAAGTCTTCGAGCTGCACGCTCGACGCGATGCCGGCCGCGAGGGCCTGGCCCGCGAAATCGCTCGCGGTCACGCGCTCGGCCCACAGTGCACCCCACCACCGTCGCTCCTCATCGGTGACGTAGGTCCAGTTGGACGAGGTGACCGTCAGGTCCGAAAACCCGGCCGCGCGCACCCAGCGCGGCAGGTGACGTCCACCATCAGCCTCGGCGTGGTTCTCGCGGGTGAGTCGGTGGTAGACGTCGAGCCACTCGTCGAGCGCGGGGTCCGCCGGGAACCATGTGAAGGCCCCGTAGTCGGCGTCGCGAACCGCGAGGAGGCCGCCGACTCGTAGGACGCGCCCCATCTCGCGCAGCGCTGCGACCGGGTCGCTGAGGTGCTGGAGCACCTGGTGGGCGAAGACCACGTCGAAGGACTCGTCGTCGAACTCGAGCGCGTAGACGTCCCCCGTGTCAAAACGCAGGTTAGGGTGATCCGTCGTCGGGTACGCCCCGGCCGCGACGTCGACCACGGTGGCCGCCACGTCGATCCCGACGACCGGGCCGGGCCCGACGCGCCGAGCGAGGTCGCTCGTTATGGTGCCCGGTCCGCACCCCACGTCGAGCAGCGACTGGCCCGGCGCGAGGTGGGCGAGCAGGAAGGCCGCCGAATTCTCGGCGGTGCGCCACCGGTGGCTGCGCAGCACCGAGTCGTGGTGTCCGTGGGTGTACCGGTCGGTCATCGTGACGGATCAGACCCGACAACGGTCGCGCGCGCGGTGTAGACGTCGGTGCGGTACGCGAAGTCAATCGGCTCGCCGAGGGGCTCGATCACCCGGCGCACGTCCTCGAGCAGCGCGCGCTGGTCGGCGTCGTCCATGATCGAGACGTAGCTCGTGGTGAGCACGCGACGGTAGACCTGGTCGCGCGTGAGCAGTTGACGGTGCGCGAACTGGCGTCGCTCGACGTTCTCGAACGGACCCGTCTCGACGACCCGGGCGACGTCGTCGTTGCTCGAGTAGGGGCGGTGCACGTCCCAGCGCATCGCGTGGGTGAGCGCCGCCATCCAGTCGATCGACTCGTCGCGCTCGTTCCAGACGAGCGCGAGCCCGCCACCGGCCACGAGCACCCGGTGGATCTCGGCGAGGGCGCGCGGCGCGTCGAACCAGTGAAACGCCTGGGCCACCACGACGGCGTCCACGGACGCGTCCTCGAGCGGGATGGCGTCGTCGCGCCCGTCGAGCACCGTTACCCCGGGGGTCGTCGCGAGCATCGTCTCGCGCATGGACGACGACGGCTCGACCGCGATGATCTGTCCGACGCGGTCGCGGAGCTGCCGGCTGAAGATCCCGGTTCCGGCGCCGAGGTCGAGCACCCGCGAGGACCCGTCGAGTCCGAACCGGTCCACGATCGCCGTGATCGACGCCTCGGGGTAGTCGGGGCGAACTTCGTCGTAGAGCGAACCGTTGGCGAAGCCGTGTTCGCCTAGATACCTCGTGCGCTCACCTTCCACCGTTGGCTCCTGTTCGTCGGTCACGGCCCCACCGTGAAATCAAAGACCGATTGGTCGAAGGCGGCGAACGACCCGTAGTCGAGCAGGTCGTAGAGTTCGGCGCGCGTCTGCATCTCGCCGAGCATCGTCGTGAGCGTGCCCTCGCGCGTCAGCAGGTCGAGGGCCCGATCGGCCGCCCCCATCGCCAGGCGCAGCAGCGAGACGGGGAAGATCACCATGTCCACCCCGAGTTCGCCGAGCTGCGCGACGCTGAGCGACGGGCCCTTGCCGAACTCGGTCATGTTGGCGAGGATCGGCACCGTCACCGCGGCGCGCATGGCGGCGAACTCGCGCTCGTCGAGCAGGGCCTCGGGGAAGATCGCGTCGGCCCCCGCGTCGACGTAGGCGCGGGCCCGCTCGATCGCGCCGTCCAGTCCCTCGACGGCGCGCGCGTCAGTGCGCGCGATGACGAGGAAGTTCGCGTCTCGCCGCGACGCCGCCGCCGCGTTGATCCGCCGCAGCGCCTCGTCGCGCTCCACCACCTGTTTGCCGTCGAGGTGTCCGCAGCGTTTGGGGTTGACCTGGTCCTCGAGGTGCATGCCGGCCACGCCGGCGTCCTCGAGCATCTGGACGGTGCGAGCCACGTTCATCGGCTCGCCGAAACCGGTATCGGCGTCGACGATGGTCGCGACGCCGGTGACGCGCGCCACCTGGGCGCTGCGCGCGGCGACCTCGCTCAACGTGGTGAGCCCGATGTCGGGCAAGCCGAGGTCGGCGGCGAGGACCGCACCGGAGAGGTAGACCCCCTCGAAGCCGTGGCGCTCGATGAGCATCGCCGACAACGGATTGAAGGCCCCCGGCAACGCCAGGATCGGGCCCTGGGCGAGACGGGCCCGAAGCCGGGCCCGCTTCGCTGACGCGCTGACCGGCGAGTGCAGCATCAGAAGATCCCCTTCGTCCTCGGCACCGAATG
>JAKBCT010000049.1 GCA_021807655.1 Actinomycetes bacterium
GAGATAGCCCGAATCGATCAGGTCACCCAGGATCGCGTGAACCCGCCGTTCGGTCAGGTCCACCGTGGTGGCGATGTCGCGCAGGCGCATCTGAGGATCCTGGGCCACGCTCAAGAGCACTTGGCCGTGTTTAGTGAGCAGACTCCACGCGGCTACCGCGCCCGGCGAAGAAGATACCTGAACTTTATTTCTTGTCACTGACTTCACATGATACACTAACTCAGCAGCTCCAGACACCGGCCGCTGAACTCGCGGCGGCGACGCCGCCCTAGGAGCATCATGCACACACCATCTACCGCCAGGAGCGATCGATTCTCGGTCGCCCCCAACCCTCTCCAATTCGGACGCCACGGGTCACTCGCCACGTTCCACCAGCCGTGCTGTAAACATTTCGTCGCTGACGCCGATCGGTCCACGAGGACTCGTCCGGCCCCTATCGACGACGCGTCGCTGGTAGCACCATCGCTCTAGGAATCGCTTCTGATGAAGTGGGCCTCGTTGCTCGTTCGCGCGGGAACTAGAAGCGAGCCATGGAACGTTCCTCACTCCAGCGCCGGATTAGTCGAGTCCTCCAGTGGCTCGGTGACATCACCTCGCGCTCTGGCGCGGCCGCGCTCGTCGCACTCGTCACGCTGATATTTCTCGTCGCGCTGTCGGTCGCCGGATTCCCCGGCCGCTGGCAGATCGCCTTCGCCACGTTGGTGGCCGCCATCACGCTGGTGATGCTCTTCGTTATCCAGCACACCCAGTACCGCCACCAGATCGCCCTGCAGCTGAAACTCGACGAGTTGATACGCAGCTCACCACACGCCGACGATCACCTCGTTCACATCGAATTCGCCGACGAGGCAGAACTCATCGCGCGCGAGCTCGGAGAGATCGCACACCACGAATCCCTGCGCGAGACCGACGGCGACGCCGGTGAGACGCCCCCCGATCCCGACGCGTGAGTTCGCGGTCCATTGGCCGACTAAATGACGCGTCACCACCCCGTATCGACGCACGATGGGGTATGGAGTTGTCGCGCCAACGATCGAAGAACTCGTCGGGCGCGAGCACCGCGTGGGTTGGCTCGAGCGTCACAACGAAGCGAGGCTCGTGGCTCGCCGTGACGGTCGTCTCTTTCCAGGAACGTTTCGGGCGGATCACCGAGACATCAGCTTGGCTTCGACTCTGTCCTCACGGCAGGGCTCGGAGCCACTCGACGACTGCGCGAGTGACCTCGACGTGCAACTCGGCAGTGCGAACGGCGTCGTGGACGCTCATCGCATGATCGGCCCCTTCGATTTGGACAACGTCCCCACCGACCATGTGCGCGATCGCCAGATCCCACGCGGGATCCTGGGCACCGCCCACTAACAGCTGTCGAGTGGAACTGCGGGTCATCGCGTCGACGACCTCTGGTACGTGCAGCAGCGGCGTCAGCCAGATTGCGTCGAGGCCGTGACGGGCTGCGTAGTCCGCGCTGCACGTCCCGAGGGACTTGGCGACCACTAGCACGCGGCCATCGAACTCCCCGATGGTGTCGCGCAGCTGGGCCCCTACCCAGTCGATCGTGGACGTGGTATCCATGTCTGGCACATTCCACGACACGGCACGAACTCGCCACCCGTGTTGATGCGCCGCGTGACCCGCGAACGCGAGCAGGGGCATCGTCGCCGGGTAATTCTTTCCGGGCAGAAGCACCGCCAGACCGACCGGGTCTTGCGTCTCAACCGGCCAATCGACGTACTCGCTCATCCTCGACATCCTCCTGGGTCGCCAGCCTAGGTGTGCACCGGCGCGACGATTACCGACTGGCGCTGCTGCGGCTTCGTACTCGGTGCCACCGACATCGTTCACGTACGGGACCGAAGACTCGACGTATCCGTTTGCTCAGCGCGGCCGCGGCGTCGAACTGAGCCTCGTCGCTCCGTAAATTGTGGCGGCACGGGATCGAACCCGGTGGGGGTCTCAACACTCATTGGTCAGCGTCGCTGTCGTAGCCACCGTTCGCCGCTCGACTGTGCGACGGATCTCGGTGTTTCCCCTTTACTTGCGATGCGCTCGATGCGAGGCTGTTCTCAATGGCGGACGCCAACTACTACGAGCTCTTGGGTGTTACACCCGAAGCGACGCAGGAGGAGATCCGTGCAGCCTTCCACGAACTCGCCAAACGAGTCCACCCGGACAGTGGTGGCAACAAGGCCCTCTTTCGATCGGTGAACACCGCCTACGAGACCCTGCGTGATCCCACGCGCCGGGCGGCCTACGACCGCAACAACTTCATTGACGAACCCGCCGCGAGCTGGGACGCGGCGCCCGGGTGGCGACGCACGGATGACCAGTCGAGTACCGATGGAGACGGCGCCTCTGATTCGAACGGTCACGAGCCACCGCCGGGCGGACCGCGCGAGCCGCCGTGGAATCCTCCTCCGCCACCACCACCACCAACGAGTAACCCACGTGCGTCGGCCACGTCACCGACGTTCTCGGTGGCGCACAACGTCCTGCGCGTGCACGCCGCGGCTAACCCGTCGGTCGCGCTACTGATAACCGGGTTGGTGGTGCTCGTGTTCGCAACGCGCGTCGGTGGGGCGACGGCCAACGTTCTCATTCTCGGCTTCGTGGTTGCTGTCGTGGGCTTCGTGGGCGTGTTGGGTCGAAACAAGGCGGCGAAACGCGCGGCCGCCGAGCGCCTTGACTCGGTGCGGATCGATGCGATGACGGAGTCCGAGTTCGAGCGGCGCCTGCTCGCCGCGTTCCAACACGTCGGATATACCGTCTATCGCGTTAGCGATCGTGAGGACTACGGTGCCGACCTCGTGCTCGACCTGCCCGGTTCTCGAACGGTTGTGCACGCCAAGGGGTGGAAGCACACGGTTGGCCCCGAAGCGGTCCAGGAGGTCATCGCGAGTCGGTCCCACTACAACGCCCACTACGCCATCGTCGTGACGTCGATCCTCTTCACGGACGCGGCCATCGACGTAGCCACGTCGCACGCTGTCGAGCTGTGGGGCCGCGAACGCCTGATCGGGTTTCTCGTGGCCCAGGAGTTGGGGCCGACGCGAACCGGTGCCGCCTTGCTCGGTGACGAGTTGAGGGCCGGGGCGCCCCGAGCCCTGCGGGGTGGTTTCACCGTACTCGTGGCGATGCTGGCGGCGAGGGCAGCTTCATCGAAGTCGCGCCGTCGGGGCCGGCGCTAGGGGTGGTCACCGGCCGCAATCTCGAGGTGCCCCGTGGTGGCGCACTCTCGGCGCGCGGGCCGGCCTCGGTTGACTACGCCCCCGCGGCGGAGGTGGGATTTGAGATCGTACCCAGCGTCGTTCGTGCCCGACTCTTCGCGACCGCGATGATCGGATCGAAGGCGCTGTGCGCGAGTTGTGAGGCGCTGCGGGTGCGACGACGTTCCAACGCCACCCACTACCAGTCGGCGAACGCCTGGTGGGGCGATGAGTCCCGGGCGCTGGTGGTGACCGTCCAACGAGAGATGACCAAGCGGGGTAGCCGCCAGTACTCGCCGAGCGGTGCGTGGAACGTGACCGGGACACTGTACCGGATTGGCGCCGCCGACCGACCCTTTACCACCACGTGGCGATTTGACGCTCAAGGGTCAACAAGGGCTGCGTCGCCACCAGTCGTTACCGATGATCCACTCGACTTGCTGCCCGCCGAAGTGGCGGCGCCAATTCGCGGAGGGCTCAGCGACGTGTGGCGGGAGCACTCGCGCGCGAGTGCCGCCGAGTACCTCACGGCCATACGCATCGTCAACGATCGAGTTCTGCTCCTTGAGGCCCACCGGAGCGCCACGACGATTCGCCAACTTCTCGTGGCGCAGTGGGTGTTGACCACACTTGATGCGCCGATCACTGGACGCGAATCGATTCGTTTCACGTGCGATGACGACGAGCTCGAAGACTCTGCACGTCCGAGTCCACGCCTCGGACCAGGGGCCCCGACCTAGCCGTCGTTCCCATCGGGCTGCCGCCGGGTTACCGTTTAGGGCCCTTCGCCACGTTCCTCGTGATATCCGAACTCGACGACAGGGACCGGGGCCGTCGGCACGCGCTCGGCTCGGTCTGCGTGCTCGTCGTGAGCGCCACTGCGTTCCTACTCGTAACCGTCGTGTTCCCCGCGGCGACGCCGTCCTCGCTGTCGCCGGGGCTCCTCATCGCCGTCCCCGCTCAACGTGACGTTCCTCGCGGGTTTCGCGAGTCTCGCCTTCGAGATGTTCCCGCTCTCGTTCCTGCCCGGACGACACGTGGCGAAGTGGGATGCGACGATCTGGCTCGCACCGAGGGCGTCGGGCTGATCGGCTTCGTCGCGGTCCTCTTGCCCCCGGCAGCGCCGGCAGCGGCGAACAGCACCACGTCGGACTGGTGCCGATCCTCGTGACCTTCGGGGTCTTCGCCTTGCTCTCGCTTAGCGCGATCGTCTACTTCCACAAGCTTCCGATCGAGAAGGCCGAGACCGAGACCGAGACCGACGAGGAGTCAACGGAGGGTCCGGTCGGACTTGCGACGGCCTAGTCCCAGCGCGACGGCCTCGCGGGACGAGAAGCGACCAGCGGACCCGAGATGAGGCATCTCGACGGCCGCGAGCCGGCGCCACGGACGCCGAGACCGCGAAGTGTTTCTGCACCGCGTCAGGGTTACACTCCCGATGAGGGAGGATTCCACTATGAGACGTATTTTTGCGAGTGTTATGGGCTTGGCGTTAGCCGCGGGGAGTCTCGGTCTGGTCGGCACGCCGACCGCGAGCGCGTCGACGGCACCGACCATGACCGTCACCCCGAACACGGGACTTACCGCCAACCAGAAGGTGGCGATCACCGGTTCGGGGTTCGCCCCGAATGCGACGCTCGCGGCCGTCGAATGCATCGGGTCCGCCACCACGACCGCGGGGTGCAACCTTGGCGCGCTCGCGCCTATCAACGTGAGCTCCACCGGCACGGTCTCGGCCAACTTCTACGTCCAGACCGGCCCCATCGGCAGCGGATCCTGTGGCACGTCGGCGGCTGATGCGAAGTGTCTCATCGCCATCGGGACCCTCGCCGGGGTCCTGGTCGCCGACGCGCCCATCACCTTCTCGACCGCCACCACGAGTACGGGACCATCGATCACCGTGACGCCGGCAACCGGGCTGAAGAACGGTCAGACCGTGACGATCACCGGTTCGGGGTTCGTCGCGGGCGACTCGCTCTTCGCCGTCGAGTGCCTGACGACCGCGACCTCGTCGGCGGGCTGTAGCACCGCCGGCGCGACACCCATCACGGCCAAGAGTGATGGGACCCTCCCGTCGACCACGTTCACGGTCGCGACGGGAACCATCGGTACCGGCACATGCGGCACGTCGGCGAATGACCTCGCCGGATGCGTGATCTCGGTCTCGACGCCCTCCAATACCGACGCCGCGTTCGCTCCGATCACCTTCGCCGCGCTCGCGAGTCCCACGGTCACCGTCTCGCCCGCAACCGGGTTGAAGAACGGTCAGACCGTGACGATCACGGGTTCGGGGTTCGTCGCGGGCGACTCGCTCTTCGCCGTCGAGTGCCTGACGACCGCGACCTCGTCGGCGGACTGCAACACCGCCGGGGCGACGCCGATCACGGCCAACAGTGATGGGACGCTCCCCTCGACGACCTTCACGGTGAAGACGGGAACCATCGGCTCGGGCGCCTGCGGCACCAAGGCCGCTAACGCACACGGCTGCGCGATCACCGTCGCCACGATCGCGGGCGCCGACGCCGGGACCGCGCCGATCGGCTTCGCGGTGGCCGCGGCCAGGGTCGCGCGCACGCTTTTCGTGCGCCCCACGCTCAACCTCCACAACGGACAGGTGGTCACCGTCTTCGGTCGCGGGTTCGTTCCCCGTGACCACGTCTACATCGTCGAGTGCCTCGCCGGCGCGAGGGGCGCGGCGGGATGCGACCTCAAGACCCTGAGGGCCGTCACCGTCCGTCCCAACGGCGTGCTGCCCGCGACGAAGTTCCGCGTCGTCACCGGCAAGATCGGTGCCGGATTCTGCGGAACGTCGCGCGTGAACCTGCGGCGTTGCACCATCAGCGTCGCCAACGTTTCCAAGGGTGACTCCAAGGTCGTGCGCATCGCCTTCCGGCTGCCCTAACTCGGTCGTGACCCTCGTCCGTGGTGCGCCGCGGACGAGGGTCACGAGGGTCCAGCGACGACCGGGACCATAGCGTCGTGTGGAGTCGTCGACGTTCGCGCCCGGCGTCGGCGCGTGCTACGGTTGACGACTCTTATCACGACTCGGTGATTACACTCGAGTCCTCACGAATCTCGAGCTGCACGAGTACATCGAAGGCTCCCCGACCCAGAGGAATCAGACATGGACTTGTTCGAAACGCTCGAATCCAACGTTCGGTACTACTGTCGCCGCTGGCCGGCCGTCTTCGCCAGCGCGCGCGGTGCGATCATCACCGCCGAGGACGGCACGCAGTACCTCGACTTCTTCGCCGGGGCCGGGGCCCTCTCCTACGGACACAACAACCCGGTGCTCGTTGACGTCGCCATCGAACATCTGCGCGCGGGTCGGCTCACGCACAGTCTGGACACCTTCACCGTCGAGAAGCGACAGTTTCTCGAGGCGATGCAGCGCTACGTACTGACCCCGCGCCAGCTGGACATGGTCGTCCAGACCGTCGGTCCGACCGGGGCCACCGCCGTCGAGGCCGC
>JAKBCT010000050.1 GCA_021807655.1 Actinomycetes bacterium
GGCCCGGCACCGGCGTCTGTGCGCTACTCGCCCAGGTCCTCACCGAGGTGGGAAGGCTAGAACCATACCCGTCTTGGAAGTTGTTTCACCATGGCGAGTCACGATGTCTGCGAGATGGATACTCACTCGTTAGATCCCGAGATTGTTGACGGCGTCAATCAGCCTGCGTAACTCCACGTAGCGCCGCCCGTCGAAGTCAAACGTGATCGACAACCCGTCTCCGCTCGACTCGGCACCGCCGGCCAGTTCGGGCACGCGCGCGCGAAGGACTACGAGATCTTCGGGCGTCACCGCGCGGCGAAGGTCAAGCTTGCCACGTCCGTTCGAGTGCTCGAACGCCACGTAGTTGCGGTAGAACCGCTCCAGCTCGTCTTCGACGTCGTCCAGCGAGTGACAGACGCGCACCAGGTGGGCGGCGTCGGCCTCGACGTAGTTGGCGTCAATGACCGACTCTTGAATGAAGCGCCACCACGATTCCCAGTACGTGCCGCCGGGCACGTCAACCAGCGCGACCGGTGCCGGACCGCCCTTGCCCGTGTGGAGCAAGGTGAGAATCTCGAATACCTCGTCCAGGGTTCCCAGACCGCCGGGAAAGAACGCGAAGGCGAGTGACTCCTTGGTGAGCGCTACTTTGCGAGTGAAGAAGTACTTCATCTCCACCAGCCGGCTCTCGGCGTCCACGTACTGGTTTGAGCTCTGTTCGAAGGGCAACTCGATGTTGACACCGAGCGTCTCGCTGAGTCCGGCCCCCTCCGCGGCGGCCTGCATGATGCCCGGACCCGCGCCGGACACGGTCATCCAGCCCCGTCGCGCCATTCGCGCGCTCAGTTCGCGCGCCATCTCGTAATGCGGGGACGATCGCGGGGTTCGCGCCGATCCAAACACCGTTAGTTTCGGTCGCTGGCGCCAGGGTGAAAAGACGCGGGCCGCGTCCAGCAGTTCTCGCATGGCCGTCGACGCGACGCGGAGGTCACCCACGTCGTGACTCGATTGCACGAGTGCGAGCACGTCGCCCAGGAGCCCACGAACGAGTTCCAGCTCTTCGGACTCAGGTTGCGCCGCGAGGCCGCTGTCGCGCAGGAATGCCTCAACGGCCTCGTCGCTCACAGTGGCTGGTACAGCGTGCTGCGCTGGACGAGTGGTCGACCTAATGGCGACACGAGCGCTCGCAGGTGTTCGACGTCTAGTTCTTGGCCGTGGACGGCGCCGGCGGCGCGCGAGATGTTCTCGTCCATCAACGTCCCGCCGAGGTCGTTGGCGCCAGCGTTGAGTACTCGTCGAACCCCTTCGACGCCCATCTTCACCCAGCTGACTTGTACGTTGTCAATCACGGTGGCGTAGTGCAGCCGCCCGACGGCGTGGATCAGTACGGCCTCGCGAAAGGTCGGACCGCGCCGTGACCGGCCCCGCAAGAACAACGGCGTCGCCATGTGTACGTAAGGGAGGGGTACGAACTCGGTGAAGCCCCCCGTCTCCAGCTGCAGATCCCGAGTGACTAGGAGGTGCGTTGCCCAGCTCGCCGCACCCTCGATCGCCCCGAACATGATCGTGACGTTCGAGTGCAGTCCGACGTGATGGGCCGCTCGGTGGACGTCCAGCCACTGCTGGGTTGTCAGCTTGTCGGGGCAGAGGATCGCCCGATCCTCGTCAACGAGAATCTCGGCCGCGGTGCCGGGCAAGGTCTTAAGTCCAGCGTCGCGCAGCCCCGACAGGTACGTCGCCAGGTCCTGGTTGGACCGTCGGGCACCCTCAAACACCTCGAGCGCGCTGAACGCGTGAATGTGCATGGTGGGCGAGGCGTCGCGCACCGCGCGCACCACGTCGAGGTAGTACTCACCATCGAAATTGGGATGAATACCGCCCTGAAGGCAGACTTCGGTCGCCCCCCGTTCTTCGGCCTCGCGCACCCGTTGGGCGATCTCATCGAGACCGAGCAGATAGGGATCGCCACGAAGGTTCAGCGACAGCGGACCTTTGGAAAAGGCGCAAAATCGGCATTTGAACGTGCACACGTTGGTGTAGTTGATGTTTCGGTTCACGACGTACGTAATGTCGTTGCCGACTAGTTGACGGCGGACGTCGTCGGCGAGTTCGACGACCGCGTTGAAATCACCGCCGCGCGCTTCGAGCAACGTCACCAGCTCCGCGTGCGTGAACGCGTAGCCGGGTTCGTAGCGCGCGACGATCTCGGCGACGGCGCTGGTTCGCACGCGGGAGACGGGCGCCTCGGGCGGCGGGGTCTCAGCGCCCGACGCCCACGCGTCGTCGCGAGCGAGCCCCGTCGCGTCGGCGCTGGCCAACACCGCCGGGCGAACGTGTTCGTGCACGAACGTCTCGTGGCGGGCGACGAAGCTCGGATAGATCGTGAGACGCGGCACCAGGTGGAGGCCTCGAGCCTCGGTCTCGCGTCGCAGTACGCCGATCGCCGGCCACGCCCGCTCCGGGTTTACGTGGTCAAGGGTCACGGGCGAGATTCCACCAAAGTCGTCGATCCCGTAGTCCAGCAGCTGCGCGGGATCCTCGCTGAGGTTCGGTGGCGCCTGCAGGTGTATCGCGTCGGGCAACAGTAGTCGGGCCGCGGCGATCGTCCAGCGGAACTCCTCGGGACTCGCCGGCGGCTCGTGGGCCATCGCCGTGCGTGCCTTGGGCAAGAAGTTCTGAATGATGACTTCTTGGACGTGTCCGTAGGTCTCGTACGACGCCGCGATCGCGGCGAGGGCCTCGACCCGATCGAGCCGCGTTTCACCAATGCCGACCAGCAGGCCCGTCGTGAACGGGATTCGAAGTTCGCCCGCCGCCTCGAGCGTCGCGAGGCGGCGCTCGGCGGTCTTGTCGGGCGACAACCGATGGGCCGCGAGCGTGGCCAGCGACTCGAGCATCATCCCTTGGGACGCGGCGCACGCTCGCAACTGCTCGAGCTCGTGGGTGTACAGCGCACCGGCGTTGATGTGCGGCAGTAGGCCAGTAGCGTCCAGGACCATCTGCGCGGCCGTGGCCACGTAGTCCACCGTTGATCGGTACCCCCGAGCGGCCAGCCATCGCGCCGCTTCGTCGTAGCGCAGTTCGGGTCGCTCACCGAGCGTAAAGAGAGCTTCGGTGCACCCCGCGGCGCGACCGAGTTCGGCGATCGCCATAACCTCGTCCAACGACAGATACGGTGCCGTGACGTTGGCCGGCGCTTGGGCAAAGGTGCAGTAGCCGCAACGGTCTCGACACAACTTGGTCAGGGGAATGAAGACCTTGGGTGAGTAGGTCACCACGAAGCCGTGCGCTGCTCGCGCGCGGGCGTAGGCCAGCGGGGCCAACGTCGCCGCAGTCGCTGTCACCAGGTCGGACGCAAGGGCCGACGTTAGATCTGACGTCACCGCGCCCCTCGAGAGCTTCGTCATGGCAGCATCCTACTGGCGCGTGCACGCGCACGTTCGCAACCGCGATCCCGCTGACCTTGACGCATCGAGGCGCGACGGGCTAGCGCCGCCCATGGCGGCCGACGCGAGCCGCGATGCGTCGCGGTGGCGCTCATCGGACCCATCGTCGCGCCAAAGGCGGCCGTCGCTCGCGTCCGGTCAGCGTTGGCGCGCCAAGCGATCGACGACGCGCTCTACGACATTGGCGGCGTCAATGTTGAAGTAGTTAAAGACGTAGGCACCCGGTGCGGAGAGTCCGAACGCATCAATGCCAATGGCCTCGTCAACGTATCGAGTCCACCCCAGCGTGGCACCGGCCTCGACGGCGATGGAGGGGATCGATCGACGCAAGACCTCCTCACGGTATTCGAACGGCTGTTGATCGAAGCATGCCCAGCAGGGCATCGCGACCACACGCGTTGGAACGCCCCGCGACGCCAGGCGCTCACTGGCCTCTAAGCAGACAGCGACCTCGGACCCCGTGCCCACGAGCGTGCAACGAGCGTCGTCGTGATCGCGCAGAACGTAGCCACCGCGAGACGCGCCCTCGCGCGACGCTCGTCGTTCGCTCTCGCCGAGCACCGCGATGTCCTGGCGCGACAAGATCAATGCGGTGGTGGGTGGCTCGGGGTCACGCAGATACGACTCGACCAGGTCCAGGGTCTCGTTGGCGTCCGAGGGACGAACCACGTGAAGGCGCGGCATGGCGCGCAGCGCCATCAAGTGTTCGACCGGCTGATGAGTCGGGCCGTCCTCGCCGACCCCGACCGAGTCGTGCGTGAAGACGAAGAGGGCGTGGACGTGACTCAACGCGGCCAACCGGATGGCCGGCCGTTCGTAGTCACTAAAGACGAAGAAGGTTGAGCCCACGGGTCGCATCGCGCCGTGGGCGGCCTGTCCGACCAGGGTGGCACCCATCGCAAACTCGCGAACGCCGAAGTGGATTTGGCGCCCCGCAGGATGAGCGGGGCCCTGCGGTGGTCCCGCGAGTACCACGCCCGTGTTGTCGGTCAGATCCGCCGATCCGGCGGTAAGCCCGGGCGTGTGCGGCGCCCACACGTCCATCGCCCGCTGCAGGGCCTTGCGCGTCGCGACGGCTCCGCCGGCGTCGTAGTAGTCGGCCCGGGCGGGTCCCACGAGGGCGCCTTGGGTGTCGAACTGTTCGCGCAAGCGTGCGCCACGTTCTCCGGCGGCCACCATCGCCGCCTCCCAACGGGTGCGCTGGCTCCGCCGCTCGGCCAGTGCGTCAACCATCGACGGCGGGAGATCGGGATCGAGCGCGAATGGCTCGTCGAGCACGCCGAGCACGGCCTTGGTTTCGCTGATCACCGTCGCGGCGAACGGAGATCCGTGCGCTTCGCGCCGATCCATCATGGCGACGGCCGGGTAGCCAATGTGTGAGCGCACGATCACGAGCGTTGGCTTCGCGCGTTCAGCGATCGCCTCACGTCCGGCTCGTTCGAGGAGGGTGAGGTCATTAGCGTGCTCACCAACCTCGATCACCTGCCACCCGTACGCGCGAAAGCGCGCCGCGGTGTCGTCTCGCATGGCCAACTCCGTGGGCCCGTCGATGGTGATGTGGTTGTCGTCGTAAAACACCGTCAGTCGATCGAGTCCCAGCGCACCGGCGAGCGACGCCGCCTCGTGACTGATTCCCTCTTCTAGGCAACCGTCGCCCGCGATCACCCACGTGCGGTGATCCACGAGGTCCTCGCCGTAGTCGCTGCGCAGTATCCGCTCCGCGATGGCCATGCCCACACCGTTGGCCACGCCTTGCCCGAGTGGCCCAGTCGTCACCTCGACGGTGGGGGTCACCCCACGTTCGGGGTGGCCGGGCGTGCGTGAGTGCGGCCGCCGGAACCCGCGAAGATCATCGCCGTCGAGGTCGTACCCGAAGCAGTGGGCGAGTCCGTACTGCAGCATCGACGCGTGGCCACAGCTCAAGATGAAGCGGTCGCGGTCGATCCACTGCGCATCGGTGGGATCGTGGCGCAGCAGTCGGGCGAACAACGTCACGCCGAGCGGAGCGAGCGCCATCGCGGTACCGCTGTGACCAGAGTTCGCTTGAGCCGGGCCATCCATGGCCAGCGCCATGATCTCGCGAATAGCCCGCCCCTCTAACTCGGTAGCCCCAGGAAACAGTTGGTCGCTCATGGCATGAACAGTAGTGAAGTTTTCCTCGATGGCTGGGCTCCCGGTAACCTGGCGACGATGCTGCAGATACCCCCGAACTGTGACCTGACGCTTGGTCTCAGTCGGATTGACGATGAACCTGGCTCGAGCGTATGGCGGGTGCGCGTCGACGAGCGATTCCTCAATCCGGCGGGCACCGTGCAGGGTGGATTCCTTGCCGCCGTTGCCGATTCGGCCATGGGCGCGGCGGCCGTCCTCGCCGTGGGCGACCGACGAGTTTGGGTCGCCAACGTCGAGATGAAGATTTCGTTGCTTCGAGCCGTGCGACCGGGCGCGGTGCTGACCTGTCGAGCCCGCGTTGTCAAGTCGGGCCAAACCGTCACGTTCGTCGAAGCCGAGATCGCCGATGGTGCCGGATCCTTGGTCGCAACAACGAGTTCCACCTACCTCGTGCGCGACCGGACTGAGTAGGCTGGGCGCGTGAAGCTTCCGTCGTGGCGAAACTTCGTGCGGGGCGCGTCGCTGCGACGCGACGTGGACGAGGTCAAAGAGCTCGTCGTGCGTTACCTCAAGGAAGAGACGATCCAGCCGCTCAAGGACGTGGCGCGCTTCGCCGCCTTCGGCGCCCTCGGCAGCGTATTTGTCGGCTTCGGTGCCGTGATGCTGCTCACGGGACTCCTGCGATTTCTTCAGCAGTTCCGAGTCCTCGACGGTTCCCTGTCGTGGCTGCCCTACTTGATCGTGGCGGTCGTCGCGATCGGCGTCCTGGCGCTGACGGCGTGGCGAATTGTGAACGATTCGTCCGTGCGTCGACGCTTGAAGGGTCGATCGTGAGCGACACCGCGACCCGACGTGAACTCGAGCGCTGCGTGCGCAAGGTCGTGCCGGTGACCTCGCTCATCGACGTTGACGACCCCGCCGATGCCGCCCTGACGGGTGTCGGCGGCCTGCTCGTGGGCTACGTCTGGGGCTTTGTGCGAGGGCGCCGCACCCGCAAGCGATCGCGGCGCGGCCGACGCTAGTGCGACGACTCGTTCAGTTGGCCGCGATGGTATCGGGGAGCCGCGCGATCGCCCGGCGATCGCGCAAGTGGGGGGCCGTCGCCGGTGGACTGGTCTTGCTGCGTCTGCTC
>JAKBCT010000051.1 GCA_021807655.1 Actinomycetes bacterium
GACCACCTCGTGGCGGCGCCCGTGCTCGAGGGCTACCTGAAGTCGCACACGAACCCCCACGAGATCGTCGTCGTCGCGCCGGACGCCGGTCGGGTCAAGGTCGCTGAGCGCTACGCCCAGCACCTCGGCTGCGACCTCGCGCTGGTCCACAAGACCCGCCCGCGCGGACTGACCAACGTGGCCGAGGCGCGCCACATCGTCGGTGACGTGCGCGGACGCCACTGCGTGCTCATCGACGACATGATCGATACCGCCGGCACGATTGTGGCGGCCTGTGACCTCTTGAAGTCCCACGGGGCCGAGGAGATCTGGGTCATGGCGACCCACGCCGTCTTCTCGCCGCCCGCGGTGGAGCGGCTCTTTAACGCGCCGGTCAGCCGGGTCATCGTCACCGACACGCTGCCGCTGGGTCCCGACCGATGGTTTGAGAAGCTCGAGGTCCTGTCGGTGGCGACCATCGTCGCCAACGCCATTTCGGCGATTTTCGAGGATTCGTCGGTTTCGGACATCTTCGGCGGCGAGAACCTGCTGTAGGCGTTGGCTGGTACATCGCAAAGGCACTAGGCTGTTTCACCTGTGTGGCGCCCCGGTGGGCCCCGCAATCGCTAAGGAGTTCTCATGTCGCAAGTCACGCTGCCCGCGTCTACGAGTCGGGACCCGGGTTCGCGTTCCTCGCGCCGCCTGCGCGCTGGGGGATCGATTCCCGGTGTCGTCTACGGCGTTGGTACTGAGCCCCTGGCCGTCTCGGTTGACGCCAAGGCCTTTCGCACGGCGGTATCAGGCGATCAGGGACTCAATACCCTCATCGAGCTCGACGCCGACGGACGACACTTCACGGTGATGGCTCGCGAGATCCAGCGTCACCCGGTGCGCGGCACCGTGTCGCACGTCGATTTCCAGATTGTCGATCCGACCAAGCCCGTCGTGGCCGAAGTAGCCCTGCACATCATTGGCGATGCGGTCGAGGTGCGACACGCCGACTGGGAAGTCGACCAACAGCTGTTCAGCCTCGAAGTGCGCACTCGTCCGGACCGCATACCGACGCACCTGGACGTCGATATCTCGGAGCTGCGCGTCGGCGGCACCATTCGCATCGCCGACGTGGTGCTGCCCGACGGGGTCGAGCCGATTGGTGACCCGGCGGTTGCGGTCGTCGCGACCCACGCCGGTCGGTCCGCCAAGACCGGCGCCGTCGTGACGGAGTAGCACCGTGTCGCTGCGGCGCTCGTCGGAGGCGACGCGCCACGGCAGCCCCAGTGCGTGGCTCGTGGTCGGACTCGCCAACCCCGGTGACCAGTACGCCGGGAGTCGCCACAACGTCGGTGGCGACGCCGTTCGATTAGTCGCGGCCCGTCGTGGCGTCCAGCTCACCCAGGAACGCCGCCAGCGCGCCGTCATCGCCTCGGTCGCGACCATTGGCGGACTGGTGACGCTCGCCGTGCCCACGACCTACATGAACGACTCGGGTGCCGCGTTGGCGCCGCTGATGCGGCGAACGTCGGTGAGCGACCTCGCCCGCGTCGTCGTCGTTCACGACGAACTCGATCTCGAACCCGGTCGACTACGTCTCAAGTGTGGCGGGGGACTCGCGGGCCACAACGGCCTGCGCTCGATTGCCCAAGCGCTCGGATCGACCGACTTCTGCCGCTTGCGAATCGGCATTGGCAAGCCGCTACGCAAGGAGCAGGGCGCGGACTACGTGTTGCGGCGTCCGTCGAGCACTGGGCGCGCGGCGCTGCAGGCTGAGGTTGAGCGAGCCGCGGACGCCATTGAGTTGCTGCTGGATCATGGCTTCGACGAGGCCCAACGTCGCGTCAACGGTTCGTAATGGCGTCGATCGGCCTGCGCCGAGTTCTTGACCTGGTCACGCCACGACTGAATCAGGCGCTGCTGGCCGGGACGTTGACGCCGAGCACGCACGCCACACCCCTCGCCGTGGCGGCCCACGCCGCATCGGTGCCGCTCACGATCGCCACCGTCGCCACCTCGAACGAGGCCGAGTTGCTCCACGACGCGTTGGTGGCGCTCTACGGCGACGACGCCGCGGTGGCGCTCTGGCCCGCGTGGGACACGCACCCGTTGGAACGGGTCAGTCCCGACATTTCGGTCATGGCCGCTCGCAGCGTCTTGCGCTGGCGGCTCACCCAGCCAGATCACCCCCGCGTCGTGGTCGCCCCCGTTCGTGCGCTCGCCCAGATCTTGGCGCCGGGGTCGGTCTCCGAGCCCCTGACCGTACGGCGCGGCGAGTCGCGCGACCGCGACGACGTCCTCCAGCGTCTGGTCGCACTGGGGTATCGGCGCGAGACCATCGTCGAGCACCGTGGCGAGTTCGCGGTGCGCGGCGGCATCGTCGATCTGTGGTCGCCCCACGCCGATCAGCCGGTGCGCCTCGACTTTTTTGGCGACGAGATCGAGCGGCTGACCTCCTTTGACGTCGCGAATCAACGTGCGTTGGTGGCCGCCGAGTCGACGTGGTTGGTCAGCGCACGCGAGTGGACGCCCGGTTCGCGCGAGCGAGAGGCCGCGCAGCGGCTGGCCGAACGCGAGCCGTGGGGTCGAGCGGCGTTTGATCGCCTCGCGGCGGGTGAGCACTTTGACGGTATGGAAGGTTGGATGCCCCTCTTCGTCGAGCAGCGCCGCACGCTGCTCGACGAACTCGCGAACGCCTCGTTGTTCGTGGTGGAGCCGGCGCGCGTCGCTCACCGACTCAACGAGCTGCTCGACGAAGAGCGAGAGCTGACCGACACCGTCGCGGCGACGTGGCGGGCCACGATCGTCGTGCCGCTGCTGCACGAGGACTGGTCAACCCTCTCGTCGCGGCCGCGCGTCGACTTCGAGACGTCGGGGCCGACCGAACTCGTCGTGGGCTCACCGCCGGCGGTCCAGGGCGACCCCGCGCGGATCGCGGCCCACGTGCGGTCGTGGTCGTCGCAGCGCCGTGGCGTCGTGCTCACCGCCAATCCGGCGGCCGTTGAGCGCATGGCTGACCAGTTGCGAGCCGAGGGACTGGCGGTGACGACCGATCCAGCCCGGGTCCTCGACGTGCGTCTGAGCGTGCTGCACAGCTCCCTACCGGCTGGTTTCGCCATGGACGAACCGGCCGTGGTCGTGTGGAGCGAGACGGATCTCACGGGGCGGCGCAGCGTGCACCGCACGGAACGCCACCGGGCCCGAACGGTCGATGGCTTCTTCGATGACCTGGCCGTCGGGAGTTACGTGGTGCATCGCCACCACGGCGTCGCTCGGTTTTCTGGCACGACCACGCGCGCCATCAACGGCACGGTTCGCGACTACCTCATCTTGGAGTTCAAAGACGGGCGGAGCTACTGGCCGACCGAGCAGATCGACGTGCTCACGCCCTACACCGGGGGTGACGCGCCGGCCCTTTCGCGCATGGGTGGTGCCGAATGGCAACGCACGCGCGCCACCGCGCGCGCCGCGGCCTACCTCGTCGCACAAGATCTCGTCGACCTCTACCGACAGCGGTCGGTCGCGGTCGGTCACGCCTTCGCGCCCGACACGACGTGGCAGCACGAGATGGAGGAACTCTTCCCCTACGCGCTCACCGCTGATCAGGCCCAGGCCATCGAGGACGTCAAGGCCGACATGGAGCACGAACGGCCCATGGATCGGCTCGTGTGCGCCGACGTCGGCTTCGGCAAGACCGAAATCGCCGTGCGGGCAGTCTTCAAGGCCGTCCAGGACAACCGTCAAGCCGCCGTCCTGGTGCCGACGACCCTGCTCGCGAGTCAACACTTCGCCACCTTCAGCGAGCGCTTCGCCGGGTTCCCCGTGCGCGTGGCCATGCTCAGTCGATTCGTCGAGGACTCGGACGCTCGCGCAACGCTGCGTGGACTCGACGACGGGACGATCGACGTGGTGATCGGTACGCACCGACTCCTGTCCGAGGACGTTCGATTCAAGAATCTGGGGTTGCTCGTGGTCGACGAGGAGCAGCGCTTTGGGGTATCGCACAAGGAGGCGATCAAGGCCCGCTCGGTCGGCGTCGACGTCTTGACCCTGTCGGCGAGCCCGATCCCGCGCACACTCGAGATGGCCTTTGCGGGGATCCGTGACCTCTCGATGGTGACCACACCCCCGGCCGACCGTCGGCCGATCCTCACCCACGTGGGCGAGTACGACGAGGCCGCGGTCGTTGAGGCGGTGCGCCGCGAACTGCTGCGCGAGGGCCAGGTGTTCTTCGTGCACAACCGCGTGTACGACATTGACGAAGTGGCGCGTCGCCTCGGCCGTCTCGTTCCCGACGCGCGTATCGCCGTCGCGCACGGCCAGCTCGACGAGGGGACCCTGGAGCGCATCATGGTGGACTTCTGGGAGCGCCGCTACGACGTGCTCGTCTGTACGACGATCGTGGAGTCCGGCATCGATCTGCCGTCAGTCAACACGCTCATCGTCGATCGAGCCGAGCGACTCGGTCTCGGGCAACTTCATCAGTTGCGCGGTCGCGTCGGCCGCTCGGGTCAGCGGGCCTACGCCTATCTCTTTCACGCCGCGGGGCAGGCGCTCTCGGAGACGGCGTTCGAGCGCCTGCGAACGATCGGCGACAACACCGCGCTCGGCAGCGGCTTCAAGATCGCCATGCGCGACTTGGAAATTCGCGGCGCCGGCAATTTGCTCGGCCACGACCAGTCCGGTCCCGTCGCGGCCGTCGGCTACGACCTGTACGTACAACTGGTTGCCGAGGCCGTGGCCGAGGCGAAGGGCGTCGCGGTCCCCGAGCCCGTTACCATCGCGCTCGACGTGCCCGGTGAGGCCCACCTGCCCCAGTCCTACGTCGAGGCCGACGACGCGCGCCTGGAGGCCTACCGACGCCTCGCCTCGATCACGAGTGCGGCGGCGCTCGCCGATCTTCGCGACGAGTGGATCGATCGCTACGGTCCGTTGCCGGCCGCGGCCGAGGGGCTGCTCGAGCTGGCCGACCTGCGTCTGGCGTGCCTCGACGTTGGCGTCACTCGTTTTACGGTCGCCCCGGCGAAGGTCGGCGTACGGTCCCGACCCGTCGTGCGCTTCGGCCCGCTCGCGCTCTCGTTGAGTCAGCAGATGCGACTGCGGCGCCGTCACGGCTCGCGCGCCTACGACGAAACCTCCGGTGAGGTCCGCGTCGAGACCGTCGCGTCACTGACCTCGCCCGCGGCCCTGCGCAAACTCCTGGGTGAAACGGTCGCGACAACGTCGGGGGACTGACCAGTCGGTAGGCTATCGGGGTGCGTCGCATCGCTGCCTTCTTCGTCATCGTCCTCGTCGTTGCCGTGCTGGTGGGTCGCTCGAGCGTTTCGTCGGGCGTGAGTGTGAACGGCCTCAGTGTTTCGAACCAGGAGCTGCGCGCCGAGCTGACCGCGATCACGTCGTCACCGACCCTCCAGTGCTACCTCACCGCCATTGCGCCGGCGAGCTACAGCGCCGGCGGCGGTAGTTCGACGATGGCGGCGTCGGGCGCCGCCGCGTGGGCGAACCTGCGAATTCAGGGACTGGCGATCGACCAGTACGCGAGGGACCAGTTGCACTATCGGCCGGGGACCGACCTGCTTAAGGCCGAGGCATCGCTCGAGTTCGAGATGAACCAGGCCGCCGCCGCCAACTCGCTGCACTGCCCGGGCAGCCCCGCCCAGGCGCTCGCCGCGATGCCGACGGCGATGCGCAACGCCGAGGTGATCGCCCAGGCGGAGTCGCTCTATCTCGTGAGCCGGCTCAACTCCACTATCCCGCTCACCACGGCGTCGTTGCGGACCTACTTCGACTCGCACCGATCGGCCTTCGACACGATCTGCGTGAGCATCGCCCTGGTGCCAACGTCATCGATCCGGGCCTTCACCGCGGCCCAGTCCACGGGCTCCACCGTCGCCGAACTGGCCAAGAAGTTCTCGGTCGACGCGTCGGCGGCGCGCGGCGGTGCCTACGGATGCTTTGGTCCATCGTCGCCGTACTACGCGGGGGTGCGCGCCGACCTGGGTACGACCCCGATGAACCGGTTCCCCACGACACCACTGTCGGCCAATCAGAACGGCACGGTCTACGGGCTGTACGTCGCGGCCACCAAGCGCACCGCGACACCCTTTGCGCAGGCCGAGGCGCTGGTGCTCGCCGACGTCCGCACGCTGAACGCGAGTTCGGCCAACACGGTGAAGAACACGATCCTCGACCGTGCCGCGGTCGCCGTTGATCCGGCCTTTGGGCGATGGGGCCTCGGCGCCAACGGGCTGTCGGTCTTTGCGCCCGCGCTGCCGTCGACGTCGAACGTCACGGGGACGTCGACGTTGAGCGCCCCCAGCGCGTTGACCTATCAGTGAGCAACCCGACCGTCCGGGTCGTCGGCCTCGGACCGGGTGACCCCGAGTTGCTCACGGCGCGCGCCCGACGGCTGATCAGCGAATCACCCGTCGCGCGCTTGCGCACGCGTCGACATCGCGCCGCGGACTCGTTCGCCGACGTCGTCAGCTACGACGATTGGTACGAGGACGCGCCGTCCTTCGAGGTGCTCTACCGGCGAATCACCGATGACCTGGTTCGCCTGGCCACCGAATTCGACGGTGAGGTCGTCTACGCGGTGCCCGGTTCGCCGGTCGTGGCCGAGCGCACGGTCGAGCTGCTGCTCGCTGACGGCAGCGTGTCGGTGATCTGCGAACCGGCCGTGTCAGTCATCGACGCCG
>JAKBCT010000008.1 GCA_021807655.1 Actinomycetes bacterium
TCCGGCTCGCGCGCGCACCATGGAGGCGAGCACGGCGCGCGCCGTGTAGAACGCACCGTCGAGATTGGTCGCGAGCACGTCGCGCCACTGCTCGTCGGTCATGCGAAGCGCGAGCCCGTCGCGGGTGACCCCGGCGTTGGCGACGGCGACGGCGACGGGCCCGAAGCGCTCGATGGCGTTCTTCGTCGCCTCGGTGACGGCGGCCGAGTCCGCGACGTCAACGGCGAAGGAAGCGGCGCAGCCGACTGGCGCGTCGCCCGATCGCGAGAACGCGACGACGGTGTCACCGAGGTCGATGAAGTGCTGGGCGACGGCGGCGCCGATGCCTCGGCTGGCACCGGTCACGAGGACGTGACGACTCATAGGGCTCCTTTCGCGCTAGCGGGTCCGTCGAGCACGACCTGGAGGTCGAACTCGCGAATCCGTTTGCACAGACCGGTCAACACCGCTCCGGGAGCCATCTCGACCGAGGTGGTCACGCGCTGGGGCAGGGCGAGTGTGGCGCCGAGGAAGTCGACGGGTTCGGTCAGCTGTCTCGAGAGCAGGGTCGCCCACAGCGAGCCGTGGTGGGCCGACGCGTCGACGTTGGCGATGACCGCAACCTCGGAATCGTGCCAAGTCACCCCGGCGAGTGCCTCGTCGAGGTCGGGCTGGGCGCTCGCCATCAACGGAGAGTGGAACGCGCCGCCGACCGGTAGCGGCGTCGCGCGCCGCCAGCCGAGTTCGCGGTGGCGTTCGAGCAGGTCGTCGAGGGCTGCCCGGGTGCCGCTGACGACGATCTGACCGGTGCCATTGATGTTGGCGACCCACAGGTCGTTGAGGTCGTCAAGCGCGCGCCGTGCCTCGTCGTCGCCCCCCATGAGTGCCACCATCGAGCCGACGTGTTCGTGGGCGGCGCGGGCCATGGCCGCGCCGCGCGCCGCGATCAGCCGGGCTCCGTCGGTGATGTCGAGCACGCCCGCGGCGGTGAGCGCGGTGAACTCGCCGAGACTGTGGCCGAGGTGGACCTGGGGGCGAACGCCGTCTTCAGTGAGGGTCCCAAAGGCGACGAGCGAGAGCGCGAAGGTGGCGAGCTGGGCGTTGTCGGTGCGGATGACGTCGGCCTCGGCGTCGATCAGGAGGTGCTCGACGTCCACGCCGGTGACCTCGCTGATCGTCTCGACGACGCGCCAGTGCGGTGAGGAACGCCACGGGAGGCCCGCGGCCGGCGCGATCGAGCCCTGTCCGGGGAAGAGTCCCACGAGATCCGAGCGCAGTCTTGCGTGGTCACGATCAGTCATGCGCCAACGCTACAGTGCCCGGAGTGGGACTTGAACCCACACACCCTCTCGAGTAAAGGCTTTTGAGGCCTCCGCGTCTGCCGATTCCGCCATCCGGGCTTGCGGGGAACACGGTAGCAGCAACCGTAATGTGGCGGGAGTGGAGATAACGATCTGGCGGTCCGCGACGACGTTGGCCTCGCCGATACAGGGCGCCGCCCAGCGTCACGACGTTCGCGAGCATCTCTTCGCCGCAATTACGGTCGACGGGCTCACCGGCTACGGCGAGGTGTCGCCCCAACCTCAGTCGTTGAACGGCGATCCGAGCGCGGCGTTGGTGGTGGCGGCACTGCGCGACGAGGTCCCGGCGCACCTGGAACGGCTGGCGCAGGCGCTTGCTGACGAGGCCGGCTGGGCGCGCATCCACCAACTGGCCGGTCCCCGGCCGGCGAGCCTCGTCGCGTGGGCGCTCGTTGAGATGGCCCTCTTGGACCTGCAGTTACGACGCAGCGGGCTCAGCCTCGCCGACGAGTGGCCGGAGCGCGCGAAGCCGCGGGTGATGGCGACGGTTTCCCTGCTCGACGAAACACTGCCGAAGCTCGCGAGCGAAGTCGAACGACTGCGCGTGAAGGTCGGGCCCGGGGTTCGCCCGGGCCCCGCGCTCGACGCGTTGCACGACCTCGGGCGGCCGGTCATCGCCGACTACAACTGTTCGGCGCCGAATGTGGAGGTGGTGCTCGAGGACCTCGCCGTGCTGAGGTCGTCGCTGGTCGTGGTCGCGGTCGAACAGCCCTTCGCGCCCGGCAATCTCATCGATCACGCCCGACTCCACGCCGAGGGCGTCGTCGCGGTCAGTCTGGACGAGGGCGTGCGCTCCATCGTGGACCTACGCCATATCGCGCGTTACCGCGCGGGCGCGCTCGTCTGCATCAAACCAGCGCGGGTGGGTGGTCTCGCCGTTGCGCGCACGATGATCCTCGAAGCCCTCGACCTCGGGCTGCGGCCCTACGTCGGGGGGTTCTTCGAGTCGCCCCTCGCGCGCGGCGTGCACCGCCAGCTCGTTGCGGCGATGGTCGACGAGCCCAGTGACGTCGCACCGGTGGCGGGGCTCGGCGCCCCGGTCGTCGAGCGACCGGGGGGCGTGGGCTGGACCGCGCAGCGCGGCGAGGTGCTGCTGCAGTTACCAGGGTGAGTCCGGGCTATCGGGCGGTGGCCGCGGTCGAGCTCGCCTCGCCCCGGGGCGAGGCGGCCAGCAAATCTGGACGAAGCCAAGGCTTTACACTGCTGAACGTGGGGATTCGTCTGGTTCGTCGACGCTTGGAGGACGTGCAGCGGCGCCTCTCGGTCGCTCGCGAGAGCCTGCACGTGCTCGAAGAACAGGTGGCGGTGTGGAATGACGCGCTCGACGAGTCGAGAATTCGCGCCCTGGTTTCAGAGACCCCGCTGCAGGCGCAAGAATATGGCGAGCTCTCGCGGCACGTCGCCGCGGCCAATGCGGAGTTGACGCGACGACGTCACGAGGTCGAAGACCTCGTGATCGAACGAGATGACCTGTTACGAAGCTGGACACCGAAGGACTGACTATGGAAAAGCGAGTGGTAATCGCCGACGATGAATCGATCATCCGACTCGACCTCAAGGAGATCCTGGAGAGTGACGGGTACCTCGTGGTGGGCGAAGCGGCCCGGGGAGACGACGCGCTGGCCCTGATCCAAGAGCACCGGCCCGACCTGGCGCTGCTCGACGTGAAGATGCCCGGGCTGGACGGGATCGAGGTGTCGCGCGCGGTGAAGGACACCGCAACGGTGGTGGTGCTGCTCACCGCCTTCAGCCAGCGCTCGCTCATCGAGAACGCCCGCGACGCCGGGGTCGCGGCCTACCTGGTCAAGCCGTTTCGCAGCAGTGAACTGCTGCCCAAGCTCGCGGCCATCTTGAATCCAGCGGCCGACGAGGGTTTCGTCGGCACCGACGTTCACCACGTGGAGGACAAGATCGAGACCCGCGAGATCGTCCAGCGCGCGAAGGAGTACCTGATGAGCGAGCGCGGACTCGACGAGCCCTCGGCCTTCGAGATCATCCAGCAGACCGCCATGCGCGGACGCACGCGGATGCGTGACGTCGCCCAACAGATTCTGCGCGGTGAATTTGGTGGCTGAGCAGCGAGCCGACGCGCCTCTGGTCGTCCTGGACGGCATGTCGCTCGCCTTTAGGGCGTTCTTCGCCCTCTCGCCCGAGATCGCGACCTCCAACGGCGTCGTGACCAACGCGTTGCACGGGTTTGCGGCGATGCTGCACTCACTGGTGCGCACCCAGCACCCGCGCGCGCTCGCGGTCGCCTTCGACCTGCCCGGGGGGACGTTCCGCGACGCGATGAGCGAGGACTACAAGGGTGGTCGCGCCGCGACGCCGCCGGAGCTCGAGCCGCAGTTCGGTTTCATTCGCTCGCTCTGTGAGGCGCTGCACATACCGGTACTCGCCGTACCGGGCTTCGAGGCCGATGACGTCTTGGCGACGCTCGCGACCTGGGGCCGGGAGAACCACATCGCGGTCACCGTGGTGACGGGGGACCGCGACACGTTCCAACTGGTCGAGGACCCCTACGTGCGGGTGCTCTATAACCGCCGGGGAGTCTCGGACTACTCGCTCTACGACGAGGCGGGCATCGTCGAGCGCTGTGGCGTGGAACCCGCGCGCTACCCGCTGCTCGCCGCGCTGCGCGGGGACCCCTCGGACAACCTGCCCGGCGTGCCCGGGGTGGGCGAGAAGACCGCCGCCAAACTGCTCGCCCAGTACCACGACTTCGACGAGCTCTACCAGCACCTCGACGACCTCACGCCCAAGCTGCGAGAGAATCTGGCCGCCTTCGAGGACCGGGCCCGCAACAACGAACGGGTGATGCGCCTCGTGCGTGACGTGCCGCTCGAGTTCACCCTCGAGGAGCTCACGCTCGGGGGCTGGAACCACGCCGACGCACTGGCCTTCTTCGATCGCTTCGAGATGAAGGCGATGCGCAACCGCTTCGACCAGTTGATGTCCGAGGGTCTGCTCGGATCCGGTGAGGTGGCCGACGCGCCGGCGCCTCGGGTCTCGACCGCCCCGACCTGGACCGACGTCTCGCCCGACGAGGTCATGGGCGCCGCGTCGCTGGTGGTCGCCTTTGACGACGACCGCGTCGCCGCCGGCGACCGCGCCAGGGGCATCGTCGCGGTGATGTCGTGGGACGAGTTCTTCGAGCGTTACCGCGGACAGCTGATCGCGGGCCACGACGTGAAGGCCCTCCTTCGCCGCGCGGCCGACCGGTCGCTCGCGACACCCAATCCCGTCGAGGACGCGGCGATCATGGCGTTCCTCGTGGACTCGGTGAGTGGCCGGTACTCGCTCGACGAGCTGAGCCTGACGTACCTGGGCGTCGCGAACGCCTCGGCGGCCCCGACGCTCTTCGGTCACGGAGACGGCGAGTACCTGCGTGACGACCTCACGCGCGTCGTCCAGCTCATCGACGTGTTGCGCGAGGAGATCGTGCGCTGGGAGCTCGGTTACGTCTACGAATCGATCGAGTTGCCGCTCGTGTCGGTGCTCGCGCGCATGGAGTCGCGCGGCGTTCGCGTCGACGTGGCGCTGTTGCGCAAAATTCTGAAGGAGTTCACCGCCGAGGCCGCACTCCTCGACGCGTCGATCCAGGAGGTCGTCGGCCACCCCTTCAAGCTCAACTCGCCCCAGCAGCTCCAGACCGTGCTCTTTGACGAGCTCGGCCTGAGCGCGGTTCGAAAGATCAAGACGGGGTACTCCACGGACGCGTCGAGCCTCGAGGCGATCATCGACGAACACCGCGTCGTAGCGATGATCCTGCGCTACCGCGAGGTTGAGAAGCTGCGCAGCACCTACGGCGCGCCGTTGATCGACAGCGTCGGGGCCGATGGACGGATCCACGCGGTCTTCCAACAGACCGTGGCGCGCACCGGCCGGCTCTCGTCGGAGAATCCGAACCTGCACAACATCCCCGTGCGAAGCGACGAGGGCCGACGCCTGCGCTACGCCTTCGTGCCCGAGGACGGCTGGTCGCTCGCGGTGGCGGACTACAACCAGATCGAACTGCGCATCCTCGCGCACCTCTCCCAGGACGAAGGGCTCCTCGGCGCCTTCGCCGCCGGCGAGGACGTGCACCGCGCGATCGCGAGCTCGGTGTTCGGCGTAGCGCCCGATGCGATCACCCACGAGCAGCGCGAACAGGCCAAGGCCGTCTCCTACGGGCTCGCCTACGGCATGGAGGCCTTCGGGCTCAGTCAGCGCCTCGGGCTCACCGTCGCCAACGCCCGCGCCATCATGGACCGCTACTTCGAGGGCTTCCCGACGCTGCGCCACTACATGGACGAGACCGTGCGCCAGATCCGCGAGCGGGGCTACTCGCGCACCGAGTTAGGACGCATCCGGCCGTTCCCCGACCTCGCGACCGCGACCGGACCCCAGCGCCAGGCCGCCGAACGCCAGGCGATGAACGCCGGCATCCAGGGCCTCGCGGCCGACGTGTTCAAGTCGGCGCTCGTGCGCCTCGACGACTTCTTGCGCGACGGGGGCTACGAGGCCCGGCTCATCTTGCAGGTCCACGACGAAGTCCTCGTCGAGGCGCCGCGCGAGGAGCGCGACGCCGTCGGGGCGGTGATCGTCGACGCCCTGGTGAACGCGGCGGCGCTGACGGTGCCCCTCGACGTCTCGCTGCGATGGGGCGAGAACTGGGCGCAGGCCAAGGGCTGACCCGGTGCTAGGATTGCGCGTCGGGTTAACGCCGGTAATTCGACCCTTGTCGCCTAGTCAGGCCCCGGCGTGGTCATCGAAAAGGTAGTACCAATGTCGGAAGGCTCCAGCCTCCTCTCCTCCCAGCCCATGGGAACCTTCGACGCCGAGGGAAACTACATTCCCCGCGTCGTCACCGAAGACAACCTGGTCGGCACCGACCTCACCGCGCTCGTCGGCAACAGCGTCCTCGAATTCGACGACGGTGACCTGGTCAGTGGCATCGTGGTCAAGATCGATCACGACGAAGTGCTGCTCGACATCGGCTTTAAGTCCGAAGGCGTCATCCCGGCGCGCGAGCTCTCCATCCGCAACGACGCCGACCCCGCCGACATCGTGTCGCTCGGCGAGCGCATCGAGTGCCTGGTCCTCCAGAAGGAGGACAAGGAAGGTCGACTCGTCCTGTCCAAGAAGCGAGCCCAGTACGAGAAGGCTTGGGCCAACATCGAAGAGCTCAAGACCCGTGACGAGATCGTCAAGGGTGTCGTCATCGAGGTCGTCAAGGGCGGACTCATCGTGGACATCGGCCTGCGCGGCTTCCTACCCGCCTCGCTGGTCGAGTTGCGCCGTGTTCGCGAGCTCCAGCCCTACATCGGCAAGACCGTCGAGGCCAAGATCATCGAGCTCGACCGCAACCGCAACAACGTCGTGCTGTCGCGTCGCGCGTGGCTCGAAGAGACCCAGAAGGAACAGCGCGGCGACTTCCTCAACAACCTCAAGCCCGGCGAGCGTCGTCACGGCGTCATCTCCTCGGTGGTCAACTTCGGTGCGTTCGTGGACCTGGGCGGCATGGACGGCCTGATCCACGTCTCGGAGCTCTCCTGGAAGCACATCGACCACCCGAGCCAGGTCGTCGCGGTCGGCGACGAGGTCGACGTCGAGGTGTTGGACGTCGACTTCTCCAAGGAGCGCATCTCGCTGTCGCTGAAGGCGACCCAGTCGGACCCGTGGCAGGTCTTCGCCGACAGCCACGCCGTCGACCAGCTGGTCTACGGCCGGGTCACGAAGTTGGTGCCCTTCGGCGCCTTCATCCAGGTCGGCGACGGCATCGAGGGCCTCGTGCACATCTCGGAGATGGCGGCGCACCACGTGGACTCGCCCGACCAGGTCGTCACCGCGGGTGAGGAGCTCTGGGTCAAGATCATCGAGCTCGACACCGCGCGACGCCGCATCAGCCTCTCGATCAAGCAGGCCGCCGAGGGTGGCGAGGTCTCCGAGGAGTACCGCGAAGCCTTCGGTTCGCACGCCTACGACAGCGAGGGCAACTACATCGGCGGCATCGAGTACGGCGAGTTCACGCCCGAGACCGAGGCCCAGGCCGCGTGGGCGGAGTACGCCACCGAGGCCGCGCCGAAGGACGACGCCGCAGACGAGACCGCAGACGAGACCGTGGACGAGACCGCGTCCGACGTCGCTGAGGAGTCCCCGGACGGCGAGTAGTCAGTCGCCCGTCGCAACGAACGCCCCGCTCGTGCGGGGCGTTCGTTGCGTTACTGGGCGATGAAGGGAAAGTGACAGGCGACCTGGTGTCCCGGCGCCACCTCGTGCGCGAGGGGCACTTCGGCGGCGCAGCGCTCGGTGGCGAAGGGACAGCGCGAGCGGAAGCGACACCCGCTCGGCGGGTTGAGGGGACTCGGCGGTTCGCCCTCGAGCACGGCCCCGGTGCCGACGCTGTCGGGGTCGGCGTCGAGCGCCGCGCCGAGCAGGAACTTCGTGTAGGGGTGGGCCGGGGCCTGGTAGAGGACGTCCGAGGGGCCGATCTCGCAGATCCGTCCGAGGTACATCACCGCCACGCGATCGCTGATGTTCTTCACGACCGCGAGGTCGTGGGCGATGAAGAGCAGCGTGAGGCCGTACTCGGCCTTTAGGTCTTCGAGCAGGTTCAAGATCTGGGCCTGCACCGAGACGTCGAGCGCCGAGACCACCTCGTCGCAGATCAGCAGCTGGGGGCGCATGGCCAGGGCGCGGGCGATCGAGATGCGCTGGCACTGGCCGCCCGAGAACTGGCGGGCGTAGCGCTCGCCGTAGACGTCGGGGTCGATGCCGACCTGGTTGAGCAGGTCGTCCACCAAACGGGCTCGCTCGTCGCCGCGCACCGTCTTCCACGCATCGAGGGGTTCGGCGACGATGCCGCGGACCCGTCGGCGGGGGTTGAGCGAGCTGATGGGGTCCTGGAAGACCATCTGCATGCGGGTGCGCGCGTGGCGCAGCGCCCGGCCGCGCTGGTGGGTGATGTCCACCCCGTCGAGTTCGACGGTCCCCGACGTCGGCTCGACGATCTTCATCAGCGCCTTGCCGGTCGTGGACTTGCCACAGCCCGATTCGCCGACGAGTCCGAGGGTCTCGCCCTCGTAGACGTCAAAACTGACGTCGGCGACGGCCGAGACGACGTGGGTTCCCTTGGTGAAGTTCACCGTGAGATCGCGCACCTTCAAGAGGGGCTGGCGTTCGTCGGTCATGGCCGGGTCCCTTCGCTGGAATCGGGTAGGGGATTCCAGCAGGCGAACCGGTGTCCGGGTTGCGCGGCCTCGCGCAGGGTGGGCCGTTCGACGTGGCACTGCTCGGTCGCGTAGGCGCAGCGCGGCGCGAAGGCGCAGCCCGGAGGCATCGTCGAGAGGTTCGGCGGTCGGCCCGCGATGACCGCGAGGCGGGTGTGGGAGGCGTTGGACACCTTGGGCGAGCTCTCGAGCAGGGCCCGGGTGTAGGGCATGCGGTGGTGGTAGAAGATATCGCGCGTGTCGCCCATCTCGGCGATCTGGCCGGCGTACATGACGATGATCCGTGTGGCCCGCGTCGCGACGACGCCGAGGTCGTGGGTGATCAGGATCACCGACATCGAAAACTGCTGCTTGAGCGTGTCGAGCAGGTTCAGTATCTGGGCCTGGATCGTGACGTCGAGCCCGGTCGTGGGTTCGTCGGCGATGAGCAGCTTGGGCGAGCAGGCGAGCGCGGTGGCGATCACCACGCGCTGGCGCATGCCGCCCGAGAGCTCGGTGGGGTAGGCGCGATAGCGCGACGCGGCCGACGGGATCCCGACCATCGTCAACAGCTCCAGCGCGCGCGCGTGCGCGGCGCGCCGGTCCATGCCCAGGCGCACCCGCAGCGTCTCGTCGATCTGGCGGCCGATACGCATCACCGGGTTGAGCGAGGTCATCGGGTCCTGGAAGACCATGGCGACCTCGGTGGCCCACATCGAGCGCATGACCCGTTCGCTCGCCCCGACGACCTCGTGGCCGTTCAACAGGACCGAGCCCGTCACCTCGACGTTGGTGCGTGGCTGGAGACCCATGATCGTGCGCGCGAGCACGGTCTTGCCCGAACCCGACTCGCCGACGATGCCGAGTGTCTCGTTGGACCCCAGGTCGAAACTCACCCCGCCGACGGCCGGAACGGCGCCGGCGACGGTGCGAAAGGTGGTTCGCAGGTCCTTCACCTCGAGCAGGTGGTCGCTCACAGTTTCACCTCGGTCACGTCGAAGTAGCTGCGCAGCCGGTCGCCGATGAAGTTGAGACAGAGCAGGAACAGACAGAGCGCGAGCGAGGGGAAGATGACGAGCCAGGGGTTCTGGGCCATCACCGTGCGCGACTCGTTGATCATGTTGCCCCAGGACGGGGTCGGCGGGTTCACCGACAGTCCGAGGAAGGCCAGCGCGCCCTCGAGGGTCACCACGGTCGCCACGCCGATCAGTAGGAACGAGACGGCGATCGGGGCGATGTTGGGCAGCAGCTCGCGCAGCAGGATCCGTCGGTCGGTGGAGCCCTGCACCTTGGCCGCGGTCACGAAGTCCTTCGTCGCGACCGAAAGGGTGGCGCTGCGGATCACGCGGTAGACGAGGGGCACCGACGCGAGCCCGATCACGATGATGAGCTTGAGCAGGGTGCGCGGCGTCCAAAAGGAGATCACCGCGATCACGGCGATGATCGCCGGGAAGGCGAGCAGGACGTACATGACGGCGGTGAGCATCGCGTCGAGGCGACCCCGCCGGTAGGCGGCGAGCATGCCGAGGGGCATGCCGATGCCGAAGCCGATGATCATCGCGCCGCTGCCCACCGCGAGCGAGACCCGCGACCCGAAGACGACGCGCGACAGGATGTCGCGTCCGAGGTCGTCGGTGCCGAACAGGTGGTGCAGGGACGGACCGGCGTTGATGACGTTGTAGTTCTGATACAGCGGGTTCACGAGGGGCAGCACGTTGGCGAGCAGCGCCGCGAGGACGTTGAGGGTGAGCCAGCCCACGCAGATCCAAAAGAGCGGCCCGAGGCGCCGCTCGGCGAGGGGCTCGAAACCCGCCTGTTCGTCCAGGAGGTCAGTCACGGCTGATCCTGGGGTCCACGAGGCTGGTGAGGAAGTCGAACAGGAAGTTGATCAACACGACCCCGACCGAGACCACCAAGACGATGCCCTGGACGAGGAGATAGTCACTGCTCGCGATCGCCGAGATCAGCGTGTAGCCGAGCCCCGGGATGCCGAGGAGGTACTGCACGACGAACCCCCCAGCCAGCAGACCACCGATGTTGACCCCGGCGGTGCCGAGCAGGGCGACCGACGACGGTCGAAAGGCGTGGCGCCACATGATCCGGCGCTGGCTGAGCCCCTTGGAGCGCGCCATGGTGATGAACTCCTCCTGCAGGGTCGCGATGAGGTCGCTGCGCAGGACACGAAAGTACAGCACGAAACTCGCCGTGGCGAGGGTTATCGAAGGCAGCGCCATGCTCGCGAGGTTGACCCGCCAGTCAGTAGTCAGCGGGACGAAGGACGACGGGCCCGTGTTAGAGATGCCCAACTTGATCGAGACGACGAGCACCAACACGACGATGATGATGAACGGGGGGATCGATAACAAGGTGAAGCTGCCGGCACTCAGCACGCGGTCGATGAGTCCGTTGGGCTTACGCGCCGAACGCATCGCGAGCGGGATGGCGCCGGCGAAGGCGAGGAGTTGACTGAGGACGATGAGTTCGAGGTCGATGGGGTAGGCGGCGCGTATCGTCGAGGCGACCGAGGTCTGCGAGATGAAGGACGTGCCCAGGTTGCCGTGCAGGACATTGACGATCCACACGAAGTACTGCTCGATGATCGGCTTGTTGAGACCGAGCTGTTTGTAGAGGATCGCTCGGTTGGCCGGACTCGCCCCGGTGCCCAGGATCACCGTCGCGGGGTCGCCGGGCAAGAGGTGGATCAGGTAGAAGCTCCCGACCGAGATGACAAAGACGATGCCGACGAGCGTGACCAGCCGTCGCAGCACGTACTTCAGCACTTTCCCCCCTACTGACTTGGTAGGACAATAGCGAACGCGCTGGGGCCGCGGGTTACGCCCCGACGTCACAGGCGGTCGCTACCGTGGAACGGTGGAGATCATCGGCGTGGTCGGCGGCATCGGCGCGGGTAAGAGCACGGTCACGGAGTATTTGGGGCGGCGGGGCTTTGCGGTGATCGACGCCGACGTCGTGGCCCACCGCGTCGTCGAGCCCGATCGCCCGGCGTGGCGGGCCCTGCGCGACGCCTTCGGTGACGCGGTCCTCGCCGCGGACCGGACCCTCGACCGGTCGTTTCTCGCCGAGGTGGTCTTCCACGACCGCTCCGCACTCCAGCGTCTCAACGGGATCACCCACGGCTACATCGGCGAGGAGATCCGCGCCGCGCTCGAACGCGCGTCGGGAGCGGCCGCGTTCGTGGCCATACCGCTCTTTCGCGCCGAGCACCGTCAGGTCTTTCACCTGACGAGGGTGTGGGGCGTGCTCGCGTCGCCCGAGGTGGCCCTCGCGCGACTGGTGGGGGCTCGAGGGCTCGACGAGCGTGACGCGCGGGCCCGTCTCGCGAGCCAGCCGGGCAACGACGAGCGGCTCAGCGTCGTCGACGACGCGATCTGGAACGAGGGCACGAAGGCCGAACTCTACGCGCGCGTCGACGAGTTACTCGCCGAGCGGGGACTCGCGTGACCGACTTCCGGGTCGAATCGCCCTTCCAGCCCTCGGGCGACCAGCCCACCGCCATCGAGACGTTGGCGCGCGGCGTCACCGACGGGCTTCGATACCAGACCCTCGAAGGGATCACCGGCAGTGGCAAGACGGCGACGATCGCCTGGCTCGTCGAGCGGGTCCAGCGTCCGACGCTGATCCTCGAGCCCAACAAGTCCCTGGCCGCCCAGCTGGCCTCGGAGTTGCGCGAGATGATGCCACAGAACCGCGTCGAGTTCTTCGTCTCCTACTACGACTACTACCAGCCCGAGGCCTACATCCCGCGCACCGACACCTTCATCGAGAAGGACAGCTCGATCAACGAGGAGATCGACCGACTGCGCCACGCCGCGACGTCGTCGCTGCTCACCCACCGTGACACCATCGTCGTCGCCTCGGTCTCGTGCATCTACGGCCTCGGCAGTCCCCTCGAGTATCGCGAGCGGATGTTGCCGCTCGCGCGTGGCGAGTCCGTCGACCAGCGCCAGCTGCTGCGTCGCCTGGTCGAGATGCAGTACCACCGCAACGAGACGGTGCTCGAACGCGGGACCTTTCGCATGAAGGGCGACACCCTCGAGATTCAGCCGGCCTACGCCAGCGAGGCGGTGCGCGTGTCGTTCTTCTTCGACGAGATCGAGAGCATCACGTTCTTTAACCCGCTGACCCAGGAGACGCGCGGCGCGGTCGACGAGATCACGCTCTTCGCGGCCACCCACTACGCGACCAGCTCGGCCACGCTGCAACGGGCCTGTCGCACCATCGAGGAGGAACTTCAGGTCCGACTGGCGACGTTCCAGTCAGAGGGCAAGCTCCTCGAGGCCCAGCGCCTGCGCTCTCGCACCGAGCACGATCTGGAGATGCTCGAACAGACCGGGGTCTGCGCGGGCATCGAGAACTACTCCGCGCACCTCGACGGACGTCGCCCCGGCGAACGGCCCTACACCCTGCTCGACTACTTTCCCGACGACTACCTGGTCGTCATCGACGAGTCCCACGTGGCGGTGCCCCAGGTGCGCGGACAGTACGCGGGGGACCGGTCGCGAAAGGAGACCCTCGTCGAACACGGGTTTCGCCTGCCGAGCGCGCTCGACAACCGCCCGCTCAACTTCCAAGAGTTCATCGACCTCGTGCCCCAGATCGTCTTCGTCTCGGCGACGCCGGGCCCCTACGAGCTCGAGGTGAGCGACCAGATCGCCGAGCAGGTGATCCGCCCGACCGGTCTCGTCGACCCGATCGTCAACGTGATACCCACGAAGAACCAGATCGACGATCTGCGCACGCGCCTCGACGAGGTGATCGCTCGCGGGGAACGGGCCCTGGTCACCACGCTCACCAAACGGATGGCCGAGGACCTGACGACCTTTCTCACCAAGGCCGGGTACCGGGTGCAGTACCTGCACAGCGACATCGACACGATCCAGCGAATCGAGATCCTGCGGTCGCTGCGCCTGGGCGAGTTCGACATCCTCGTCGGGATCAACCTCCTGCGCGAGGGACTCGACCTGCCCGAGGTGTCCCTCGTCGCGATCCTCGACGCCGACAAGGAGGGCTTCCTGCGTTCGCGCAGCGCGCTCATCCAGACGATCGGGCGGGCCGCGCGTAACGCCAACGGCGCCGCGGTGCTCTACGCCGACCGGATCACCGACTCGATGCGCGACGCGATCAGCCTGACCGAACGGCGCCGCCAGCGCCAGATCGACTACAACCTCGAGCACGGCATCGAACCCCGGACGGTCACGAAGAACGTGGCGGACATCTTGAACCGTCTGCGCAGTGACGCCGGTCCCGCGCGCGAGCGTCCGGCGCAGTTCGCGGGCCTGGAGGGGTCCCTGCCCGACGACCTCTCGCGCGAGATGACCCGGGTGGAGGCCGCGATGCTCGAGGCGGCGCGCGAATTGCGATTCGAGGAGGCGGCGACGCTGCGAGACCTGCTCCACACCCTGCAACGTCAGGGACTCGAGCAAGGTGTCTACGGCGGGTCCGTCGACTCCTGACCGGTAGATTCACCTCATGGCCCAGTCGATTCGCGTTCAGGGTGCGCGCGTGCACAACCTCAAGAACCTGGCGGTGGAGATCCCGCGCGACCGACTCGTGGTCTTCACGGGGCTCTCCGGATCAGGGAAATCGTCCCTCGCCTTCGACACGATCTACGCCGAGGGCCAGCGCCGCTACGTCGAGAGCCTCTCGGCCTACGCCCGCCAGTTCCTCGGTCAGATGGACAAGCCCGACGTCGATTTCATCGAGGGCCTGTCGCCGGCGATCTCCATCGACCAAAAGACGGCCTCGCGCAACCCGAGGTCCACGGTCGGCACGATCACCGAGATCCACGACTACCTGCGACTGCTCTACGCGCGCATCGGGGTCCCGCACTGCCCGAACTGCGACAAGCCGGTCAGCCGTCAGACACCCCAGCAGATCGTGGACCTGGTGTTGGAGCGTCCGGCCGACGAGCGGTTCATGGTGCTCGCGACGGTCGTCGACGGGCGAAAGGGCGAGTACAGCTCGCTGCTCGATGACCTCGCTGGCCAGGGCTTCTCGCGGGTCCGCGTCGACGGCGCGGTGATCGACCTCGCCGATCGCGAGTCGCTCACGCTCGCGCGCTACGAACAACACTCGATCGACGTGGTGCTCGACCGGCTCACCGTCAAGTCCTCGAACCGCCAGCGCCTGACCGAGTCGGTCGAGACCGCGCTCGCGCTGACCAAGGGGACCGTCTCGGTGCTCTACCTCGCCACCGACGAGGTCGTGCGCTACTCCGAGAAACTGGCCTGCGCCGACTGCGGCATCAGCTTCAGCGAGCTGGCGCCGCGCGACTTCTCCTTTAACTCGCCCTACGGCGCCTGCGGCGTTTGCACCGGGCTCGGAACGCGCTACGAGGTGGACCCGGACCTCGTCGTGCCCGACCCCACCCGCTCGCTCGCCGACGGGGCGCTCGCGCCGTGGGCCGGCCAGCGCTTCAAGTACTTCGAGCGCCTGATCGCCGGCATCGCCGAGATGGGCGGGTTCTCCACGGACGTGGCGTGGAACAAGCTGCGCGCGAAGGACCGCAAGCTCGTCCTCTACGGCGTCGAGAAGAAGTCGGTGCCCGTGCGCTATCGCAACCGCTACGGGCGAGTGCGCACCTACGACACGACCTACAACGGCATCGTCGAGTGGCTGGAGCGCAAGCGCAGCGAGGCCGACGGCGACTGGTCGCGCGAACAGGCGGAGCAGTACATGCGCGAGGTCGAGTGCACCGCCTGTCACGGCCAACGCCTGAAGCCCGAGGTCCTCGCGGTGCGCATCGCGAGTCGCTCCATCGCCGACGTGAGCGCCATGACGATCGACGAGGCCCTCGACTTCTTCTCGGACCTGCACCTCTCCTCGCGCGACGAGACCATCGCCCACCAGGTGGTCAAGGAGATCAACGAGCGGCTCACGTTCCTGATGGACGTGGGACTGGACTACCTGACCCTCAGTCGCGGCTCGGCGACCCTGTCGGGCGGCGAGGCCCAGCGGATCCGCCTCGCCTCACAGATCGGCAGCTACCTCGTCGGCGTGCTCTACGTCCTTGACGAGCCGTCGATCGGGCTGCACCAGCGCGACAACCGGCGCCTGATCGCGACCCTGGAGCGCCTGCGCGACCTCGGCAACTCGGTGATCGTGGTCGAGCATGACGAAGAGACGATCCGCAGCGCCGACTTCATCGTGGACATCGGACCGGGGGCCGGCGAGTACGGCGGTCGGGTGGTGCACGCCGGCACCTACGAGGGCCTGCTCGAGAACGAGGCGTCGATCACCGGCCAGTACCTCGCGGGGCGCCGGTCGATCCCGGTACCCGAGACGCGCCGGGCCGGCGACGGCAATCGCCTGGTCGTCGTCGGGGCGCGCGCGAACAACCTGCGCGACGTGACCGTGGGCTTCCCGCTCGGCACGTTCGTGGCGGTCACCGGGGTGTCGGGCTCGGGCAAGTCCACGCTCGTGAACGCGATCCTGCTCAGCGCGCTCGAACGCACCATCAACGGGGCCAAGGTCACCGCGGCGGCGCACCGCTCCATCAAGGGCATCGAGTTCGTCGACAAGGTCGTGGCGGTCAACCAGCAGCCCATCGGCCGCACGCCGCGCTCGAACCCCGCGACCTACACGGGGGTCTTTGACAAGATCCGCAAGCTCTTCGCCGAGACCTCGGAGTCCAAGGTCCGCGGGTACCTGCCGGGCCGGTTCTCCTTTAACGTAAAGGGCGGCCGGTGCGAGACCTGCGCGGGTGACGGGACCATCAAGATCGAGATGCACTTCCTGCCCGACGTGTACGTCAACTGCGAGGTCTGTAACGGCGCGCGCTACAACCGCGAGACCCTCGAGATCCTCTATCGCGGCAAGTCGATCAGCGACGTGTTGAACATGCCGGTCGCCGAGGCGTTGACGTTCTTCGAACGCCAGCCGTCGATCATGCGCCACATCCAGAGCCTCTACGACGTCGGTCTGGGCTACGTGCGCCTCGGCCAGCCGGCCCCCACGCTTTCGGGGGGCGAGGCCCAACGGGTGAAGCTCGCCGCCGAGCTCGCCCGGCGCCCGACGGGTCACACGGTCTACGTCTTGGACGAACCGACGACCGGACTGCACTTCGACGACGTGCACCGGCTCCTCGAGGTGCTGCACCGCCTCGTCGACCAGGGCAACACCGTGCTCGTCATCGAACACAACCTCGACGTCGTCAAGACCGCCGACTGGGTCGTCGACCTCGGGCCCGACGGTGGACGGCGCGGTGGTCTGGTCGTGGGCGAGGGCACCCCCGAGGCGATCGCGCAGCTCGACACGGCGACGGGTCAGGTACTGGCCGACGCGCTACGGGTGCGCGTGAGGTCGTAGTGCTCACCAAGCCCGGCGCGATCCCGCGGGCGAGCGGCTGCTACCTGTTTCGAAACGAACGCGGCACGGTGATCTACGTGGGCAAGGCGCGCTCGCTGACCCAGCGCCTCGGGAGCTACTTCCAGCGGCGCGACGGGCTCAGCCCCAAGACCCAGGCGTTGATGGACGAGGCGACGTCGGTCGAATGGATCGTGACCCCGAGCGAGGTCGACGCGCTGATCCTGGAGAACGAGCTCATCAAGGAGAACCAGCCCCACTACAACCTGCGCCTGAAGGACGACAAGACCTACCCCTACGTCGCCATCGACGGGCGCACGCCCTTTCCCGTGCCCTACGTGACCCGCGGCCAGCACGCGAGTGGCGTGCGCTACTTCGGGCCCTTCGTCGAGGTGCGCGCGCTGCGCGCGACGATGGACGAGCTCTTGCAGGTCTACCCGCTTCGCACCTGCTCGCGCCACAAGTACGACTACCAGCGACGCATCGGGCGGCCGTGCCTGCTCTTTGACATCGGCAAGTGCTCGGGTCCCTGCGTCGGGGCGATCGACCCGGCGGGCTACGCCGGGCTGGTCGAGTCGTGGGCGAAGTTCTTCGAGGGCGACGTGCGGCCCCTTCGCCGCACGCTCGAGGCGCGCATGGCCGAGGCGTCGGCGAACCAGCACTACGAGGCGGCCGCACGGCTGCGCGACGGGCTCGACGCGCTCGCGCGGGCCTCGAACGACCAGATCATCGTGCTCGACGACCACACCAACCTCGACGCGCTCGCCGTGCGCGTCGCGGGGCCGCGCGCGGCGGTCGTGCGGTTCCGCGTGCGCCACGGGCGCATCATCGGCCGCCAGGTGCACTTCGTGGACCGGGCCCTCGACGAGAGCCCCGATGAAGTGCTCGAGTCGGTGTTGGCGTCGCTCTTCGTCGACCCCCTCGACATCCCGCGCGAGGTGATCACGAACGTGGACGCCGCCTCGACCCTGATGAGCGAGTTCTTGAGCGAGCGACGCGGCGCGTCGGTGTCGGTCGCGAGGTCCCAGCGCGGGCGGCGCCGGCGGATCCTCGACATGGCCGAGGCTGACGCGGACGCGGTCATGGAGCGCGACTCGCATCGCCGCGAGTTCGACTACAACGTGCGATCGCGCGCGCTCCAGGAGATCGGCACGGCGCTCGGACTGGCGCGGCCGCCGTATCGCATCGAGTGCTTCGACATGAGCCACCTCCAGGGGACGAACTACGTGGGCTCCATGGTCGTCTTCGAGGACGGGGTCGCGAAGAAGTCCGAGTACCGCCGGTTCCACGTGCGCGAGACGGTCGGCAACGACGACGTGGGCGCGATGTTCGAGGTCGTGCGCCGGCGACTCAGCCACTGGGGCGAGACCGGTGACGGATCGGCGTTTCGCGAGTGCGACCTCATCGTGATCGACGGCGGCCTGCCCCAGCTGCACGCCGCGATGCGGGCCGCCGAGGTCCTAGGCATCGACGGGGGTGTGGAGTTCACGGCGCTCGCCAAGCGCGAGGAGCTGCTCTATCGCCCCGGCCAGTCCACGCCGATCGTGCTCGAGCGGGGATCCGAAGCGCTCTACCTGGTGCAGCGCATCCGCGACGAGGCCCACCGGTTCGCGATCACGTTTCACCGCTCGAAGCGGGGCCGAGCGATGGTCGCGAGTTCGCTCGAGGGGGTGAGCGGACTGGGCCCCCAGCGGCGCAGCCGGCTGCTCGCCGAGTGCGGTTCGCTCGACAACCTGCGTGCGATGACCCTCGAAGAGCTGCTCGGCTTCGCGTGGCTACCCGACGAGGTCGCGCGCAGCCTCTACGATCACCTACGAGCGCCGACGGTGCGGCGGCCGTCCAAGGAGACGTCTGACGATGGGTGAGATTGTGCTGGTGACGGGGATGTCGGGGGCGGGCCGCTCGACCGTGTCCGCGGCCCTCGAGGACCTGGGTTGGTTCGTCATCGACAACCTGCCCCTGGAGCTCGTGGTGCGGGTCGGCGAGCTCGCGACGGCGGGGAACCTCGACTACGCCGGGGTGGCCTTCGTCGTCGGTCGAAGCGGCCGGGTGGAGCCGGCCGCGCTGCTCGAGGTCGAAGAGGAACTCCAGCTCAAGCACGGTGGGGCGAAGATCCTCTTTCTCGACGCCCCCGACGACGTGCTGATCCACCGCTACGAGGGCAACCGACGCCGCCACCCCTATCCCGCGCCGACCCTCGCGGACTCGATCGCGGCGGAACGCTCGCTGCTCCAGCCGCTGCGCGACGCGGCGGACCTCGTGATCGACACCGGGTCGATCAACACCAATCAGCTGCGCTCGCGCATCGTGGAGACCTTCGCGCCGGTGGGCACCGACTCGCTGCGGGTCTCGCTCGTCTCCTTCGGCTACGCCAACGGCATCCCGCGCGACGTGGACCTCGTCTTTGACTGCCGTTTCCTGCCCAACCCGCACTGGATCGACGAGTTGCGTCCGATGAGCGGACTGGACGAGCCGGTCGCGAGGTACGTCTTGAACCAAGAGCCCGCCGAGCACCTGGTGGCCGACGTGGTCGCGATGCTCGAGTGGCAGATCCCCGCGTTCGCCAAGGAGGGCAAGTCCTACCTCTCGGTCGCCTTCGGCTGCACCGGCGGACGCCACCGCTCGGTCGCCATCGCCGAGGAGATCCGGCGCCGCCTCGACATCGCCAACCCCGTCTACCACCGCGACATCGCCCGATGAGGGCCGTCGCGGTCGGGGGCGGCCACGGCACGGCCGTCTCGTTGCGCGCGCTCAAGAAGCTGACCGACCAGGTCACCGGGGTCGTCTCGGTGGCCGACGACGGGGGGTCGACGGGCCGGCTGCGCGCGATGCTCAACGTGGCGGCGGTGGGCGACCTGCGCAAGTGCCTCGGCGCGCTCGCCGACCCCGAGAACCCCCTCACCCGGTCCTTCGAGCACCGCTTCAGTGTCGGTGAACTGGCCGGTCACGCCGTGGGCAACCTGCTGCTCGTCGGGCTCATCGACGCGACGGGGGACCTCGAGGAGTCGGTCCTCGCCCTGGCCGAGGTCATGGGGGTGACCGGATCGATCGTGCCGGCGAGCACGACCGGGGTGGTGCTGTGCGCGAGCACCGACGACGGCCACACGCGCGGCCAGAGCGCCATCGCGGACTGCGACACGATCCGGCGCATCAGTTTCGAACCCCCGAACGTGGCGGCCCCGATCCGCGCCGTCGAGGCCATCGAGCGCGCCGACGTGGTGGTCGTGGGGCCCGGTTCGCTCTACACGAGCGTCATCGCCGCGGCCGCGGTCCCGGGGATCACCCAGGCGATCGCGGGCACGCGCGCGCGGGTCGTCTACGTGGCGAACCTGCACCCCGAGGTCCCCGAGACCTCGGGCTACAGCCTCCAGGACCACGTCGACGCACTGGCGCGCCACGGGGTGTTCCCCGACGTCGTGTTGGTCGACGCACTCGGTGAGTTCGCCGCCTCGCCGTGTGACGCGGCGACCTACGTCGCGGCGCTCTCGGGGGGCGGGGGGCTCGTGCACGATGTGCAACACTTGTCTGACGCCATACGCGCCGCGACGGAGTGACGGGCGTCCAGGAGGAGAACGACATGACTATTCGCGTAGCGATCAACGGGTTCGGCCGCATCGGACGGGGCTTTTTACGAGCGTCGCTCTCGAACCCCGCCATCGAGGTCGTGGCCGTCAACGATCTGACGTCACCCGAGACCAACGCGCACCTGCTCAAGTACGACTCGACCCAGGGACGCCTCGACCAGCCCGTCGCGGTCACCGAGGGCGGCATGACGGTCGGGGACCGCTTCATCCGCGTCCTCGCCGAGCGTGAGCCGTCGCTCCTGCCCTGGCGCGAGCTCGACGTCGACGTCGTGATCGAGTCCACGGGCCGGTTCACGAGTCGCGAATCGGCCGCGGTCCACCTGGCGGCGGGCGCGCGCAAGGTCATCATCTCGGCCCCCGCGAGCGACGTCGACGCGACCTTCGTGATGGGCGTGAACCAGGACAGCTACGACGAGGCGACCCACCACGTGGTCTCGAACGCCTCGTGCACGACGAACTGCTTCGTCCCGATGGTCAAGGTCCTCGACGACGCCTTCGGCGTGAAGTCGGGACTCATGACGACCGTGCACGCCTACACCAACGACCAGAACCTGTTGGACCTGCCGCACAAGGACCTGCGCCGCGCCCGCGCGGCGGCCGTGAACATCGTCCCGTCCTCAACCGGGGCCGCGCGGGCCACGAGCCTCGTGCTCGAGGCGATGAAGGGTCGCCTCGACGGCACGTCACTGCGCGTGCCGATCCCCGACGGCAGCATCACGGACTTCACCGCGGTGGTGCGCGCCACCACCGTTGACGAGGTGAATGCCGCCTTCCGCGCCGCCGCGCAGGGGCCGCTCGCTGGCGTGCTCGTCTACACCGAGGACCCGATCGTCTCCTCGGACATCGTCGGTTCGCCGGCGTCGTGCACGTTCGACTCTCAGATGACCATGGTCCAGCGGATCGACGACGAGACGTGCCTCGTGAAGGTCTTTGGCTGGTACGACAACGAGTGGGGTTACTCGAACCGCCTCGTCGACCTCGCCAACCACGTCGGGCGTTAGCGTGGGCGAGTCGCTGCCGAGCCCCGACGACTGGGACGTACGGGGCAAACGGGTCCTCGTACGAGTCGACTTCAACACCCCGTACGCCGAGGTCGACGGCGAAGTGGTGATCACCGACGACTTTCGGATCCGCTCCGCGGTGCCGCTCTTTACCGACCTGCTCGCGCGCGGCGCCTCGGTCGTCGCGGCCACGCACTTCGGGCGCCCGAAGGGCACGGTCGACGAGCGCTTTCGCGTCGCGCCCATCCGTCGTCGACTCGACGAGCTCTGCCCCGGGGTCGAACTGCTCGAGAACCTGCGCTTTCATCCCGGCGAGGAGACGAACGACCCGGCCTTTGGCGCGTCGCTCGTCGAGGGCGTCGACTTCTACATCAACGAGGCCTTCGGGGCGTCGCACCGCGCGCACGCGTCGATCATGATCCCCCCGACGCTCGTGGCGAGCGCGGCGGGACCGAACCTTCGCCGTGAGGTCGGCTACCTGCTCGCTCTGCTCGACGAACCGGCGCGACCATTTGTCGCGATCGTGGGCGGCGCGAAGGTCGCCGACAAGCTCGGCATCGTCAAGGTGCTCGCCGATCGGGCCGACGTAGTGCTCGTGGGCGGCGGCATGGCCTACACGTTCGAGGCGTCCCAGGGCCGCACGATCGGGTCGTCGCTCTTTGACGCGTCGTTCCTCGACGAGTGCGCCTCGCTGCTCGACGGCGACACGGTCCACATCCCCGCCGACACGCGCGGACTCGCGGTCGGCGCGCCCTTCGGTCCGGGCGGCGGGTCCGACGCGGTGGTCGACTTCGGCGCGAACGTTCCCGACGGATTCGAGGGGCTCGACATCGGCCCCGAGTCGATCGACGAGTTCACCCGGCTCATCGCCACCGCGAAGACCATCTTGTGGAACGGGCCGATGGGCGTCTTTGAGGATCCGCGCTTCGCGCGCGGCACCGAGGCGGTCGCGCGCGCCGTCGCCGCGTCGCCGGCGCTCTCGGTGATCGGCGGTGGCGACTCGGTCGCCGCCCTGCAGCAGTTCGGCCTCGAGGGCGAGGTGAGCTTCGTCTCCACCGGCGGGGGAGCGTCCCTCGAACTCGTCGAATTCGGCGACCTCCCGGGACTGCGGGCACTGCGAGAGGGGCTTCGTGGCTAAGGCGCTCGTCATTGGCAACTGGAAGATGAACCTCGACTACGTCGAAGCGGTGCACCTCACCCAACAGGTCGCGGCCCTGCTCGCCAGTCGGCCCGCCGAGCGGGTCGATGTCGCGCTGGCGCCGCCCTTCGTGGACCTACGAAGCGTGACCTCGGTCCTCGAGGCCGAGCGCTCGCTCGTCACGGTGGCGGCCCAGCACGTGAGTGACCGCGACAACGGCGCCTTCACCGGCGAGGTGAGCGTCGCGATGCTGAAGCGGCTCGGGATCACCTGGGTCATCGTCGGTCACTCGGAGCGGCGAACTATGTACCACATGGACGACGCGTCCGTCGCCGATACGCTGAAGGCGGTCCTGCGCGGCGGACTGAACGCCGTGCTCTGCGTGGGTGAGGACCTCGCAACGCGCGAGGCGGAGAACCACGAGTCCTTCGTCAACCACCAGCTCGTCAGCGCCCTGAGCGGCGTCGAGGAGTTCGCCGAACGCGTCACCGTAGCCTACGAGCCGATCTGGGCCATCGGCACGGGCGTGACGGCCACGACCGGACAGGTCGACGCGATGATGGCGGCGATGCGCCTCCAGCTCGCGTCGCTCGGCTTCTCGTCGAGCCGCGTGCTCTACGGCGGCTCGGTCAACGCCGACAACGCCGCCGAGATCGTGACCGAGGCCGGCGTGGACGGATTTCTCGTCGGCGGGGCGAGTCTCAAGGCCGAATCCTTCGGCGCCATCATTCACGCGTGCGACGACTGCTACGCTGAGAGGCGCTAATCGGAGGTTGCGGTGTTCACCTGGTCGTTCATAGTTATTGAGGCGTTGTCGGCCATTGGCCTCATCTTTCTGGTGCTCCTGCACTCTGGACGGGGCGGTGGCATCTCGGACCTGATGGGTGGCAGCCTCGGCGCCGCGGCGTCGGGTTCGACCGTCGTCGAGAAGAACCTGGACCGGATCACCGTGGCGGTCGCGCTGATCTTCACGTTTGCGACCCTGACCCTCGACCTGCGCCTGCAGTAACTCGATGTCTCGGCGCGGTTCGCGTTGGCGCGCCACCGGGGTCATCGTCGCGGCGCTGATCGTCGCGGGTTCGAGCAGTCTGACCAGCGCCTCGACGCCGGCCAGCGACAACGCACGCACGCTGGTGCTCTCGCTGCCCGGCCCCTTTAACGGCTGCACCTTCCTCGGACCCGACGCCAATCCCACGAGCGACGCGATCCTCGACCTGGTGCGCCCGTCGGCCTTCCAGACGACCGCGAGCGGCAACCTGGTCGGCTCCCAGGGCTCGATCACCTCGGCCGAACTCACCTCGCTTAGCCCCGAGACGGTCGTCTACACCATCGCCGCGAAGCAGCACTGGAGCAACCACCAACCTTTTGACGGACGAGACCTCGTCGCCTGGTGGCGCCGGGCCCGCTCGATCCCGAGCGTGCTGAGTGACGGGTACCGCGCGATCAAATCGATGAAGCTCTCCAACGCGGCCCTCACCGTCACGGCCACCTTCGCGTACCCCTACGCGGACTGGAACCTGCTGTTTCGAGACGTGGAGAGCCGCCTCACCCCCGGTGGCTGCACGTTCCGCGACCTCCTGAGCCGCCCCTCGCTCGGTCCGTACCGACTCGTCTCGGCCAACGCGTCGACCATGGTGCTCGAGATGAACAGGTCGTGGCCGTCTTCCTCCAGCCGGTTCGGTCGCATCGTGATCGAGGCGAACGCGTCGATGCCCGCCAACGTCACGACGACCTTCGCGCGCTACACGCTGACGGTGGACCGGGCCCAGGTCGGGGCACTGAGTGCCCACCCGTCGGTACTCAGCCACATCGGCTCGGCGAGCTCGATCGAGGAGCTGTTCTTTAACGCCCACCGACCGCTCACGAGCGCCCTCGCCGTGCGAGAGGCGCTCAGTTGGTCGCTCGACCGGCTCGCGATGATCAGTAGCCTCTGGGGCCAGGTGACGTTCTCGCCCTCACCCGGGGCCTCGGCCCTCTACTCGCAGGGTTCACCGTTCTACCCGGGTTCGCCCGGTCAGGCGCCGAGTGAGTCCTCGACCACCTCGACGACCGTCGTGGCGACCCCGTCGGCGCCGGTGAGCCTGGCCGACTGCTTTCCGTGCGCGGTTCGGGCTCTGCGCAGCGCCGGTTACGTGCGCGGCCCCCTCGGTTGGGTCACGCCACAGGGACTGCCCCTCTCGATCCGACTGGTGAAGGGCCCATCGGCGCTCGACGCCGCGACCGCCGCGGCGATCGTGCGCTCCTGGGCGGCGCTCGGGGTCTCCACCTACGTCGTGACGGCGTCGAGCGAAGCCGCCGCGGCCATGACCCTCGCGTTCAACGACGCCGACGTCGCACTGTTCGATCGCCCGACGAACTCGGCCCCCTCGTTCAGCGCGAGCTCGTGGTCGGGTCCGCTGTACTCGGACTCGTATCCGTCGGGACTGCGCTTGTCGGTGCTCAACCAGCTGTACTCGACGGCGATGAACACGTTCAACCCGGTGACCGCGCGCACCACGTGGTCGACCTACGACAAGACCCTGCTCGACGCGTTCTGGGTTCGCCCCCTCTTCACACCGCCCTCACTCGTCGAATGGTCACCGCAACTGCAGGGAGTTTCCGGCTCAGCGTCGGTGCCAGGATTCGTCGATGAGGTACCGACCTGGAACACGATTATTCCGCCACCTTCATCGTCGTTAGCGATGGGTGGAATCGGTTAAACTAAGTCGCCGCGTCGGAGTGGCGGAATAGGCAGACGCGCCAGCTTGAGGGGCTGGTGCCCTAAGGGGCGTGCGGGTTCAAGTCCCGCCTCCGACACCACAGGTTTGCAACCCTGCGTCAGTCCAACTTCGTCTAGGGCAATAGTGAAGGCTGGCGCTCCTGCTACTTCCACCAAGATCCGATCCGGATAAACGCGAACGGAATCGATCAAGTCCTCGACCAGCGCTCGTCGCTCAGCCAGTGTTGCCTCGTTCCAAATCTGATCCACGTCCATCCCGGCGAGGAGTTCGGCCACCTGATCGAACCTCTCCACCGCCTCTTCGTGCTCTCGTTGTTCGCGGTCGATCTCGATCGCCTCGCTTTGGAGTGTCTTGATCTGCGTCGTGAGGCGTCGATTCTCCGCGCCGAACGTCTCGGCGTCGATTTGCTCGTCGTAATGCAGGTCTAGGAGTTTGCGTTGTTTTTTCGCGAGCGAGGCGATCACCGAACCGGTGGAAGGACCCGTGTGCGTCTGTCTGCGCCGGTGTGCCGTCAACTGGTGACGGATCGCCGCCTGAAGGCTCTCGTCTGACTTGAGGACTCTCATACTCAGCAATACGGCGCGCATAAGTCCGCTGGCGGAACGACCGGGCTGCTCACATCCCCGGCCTCGATGGCGACATCGGTAAATCGCTTGGTTGCGGTTGTTGTAGTGGACACCTTCGACCCGACCGCACATCCCGCAGTAAGTCTTGCCAGAGAGAAGGTCCTTGGAACGTCGCTGGCCAGGCGTGTGGCCGCGCTGGGCCATGTTGAACAGGCTCTCACTGACCAGAGGGGAATGGATGCCGGGGTACCACTCGCCGGAGTACTTCACTTCACCCAGGTAGGCACGATTGAGACAAATGCTGCGCACGGTTGAGTACTTGACGCCTACCTCGTTCTCAATCGAGAGGTAACTCAACCGCGAGGCGCGCAGGGCGAAGATGCGCTGGACAATGGGCGCCATCTCGTTTGGCTGGAGTTGTCCATTCACCATGTCGTAGCCAGTCGGCGGGTGGTTCTGCCAGCGTCCGCGTTCGGCGGCCTGGCGTTGGCCCATCTTGGTGTTCTCCACGATCTGATCGCGGAAGTACTGGGCGAAGACCCCCGTGACCCCGATCTGCATCTTGCCCGACGCCGAAGCCAGGTCGAGGTCCCCTTCATTCACGGAATGCACCGTGACGCCGTGCTCTTGGAAGAGTTTGACGAGCCGGGAAAAGTCGCCCTGATCGCGACTGAGGCGATCCCAACGCCAGATGAGCAGATGTTCAACGTCGTTCGACTCAATCAACGCGAGCAGTTGACGCATTGCGGGACGGTCGAGGTTCTTACCCGACCACCCCTCGTCCTTTAGCACCGTCACCGGCCCGAGGTCTCGCAAGCGTGCGAGGTCGCGACAGCGCTTCACCTGAGCGTCGGGGGAGAACTCGATCTGGTCCTCAGTTGACACTCGGACGTAGGCCAGGGTCTGGCTCATCGTGCTCCTCCCGTTCGAGAATGCGTAGTGAGATTGCTATCAGAACTTTCGCCGCGCGCGTGTAATCGCGTGGCACAAACTCCGGTTCGGCGACGCTCACCATCGCCACGTCCTGATCGGTGGACGGTTCCA
>JAKBCT010000052.1 GCA_021807655.1 Actinomycetes bacterium
GCCACCACCATCCACACTCGAGTGCTCGCCGTATGCGGCGGTCAGCCCGACGTGGCGACGTTACTGACTACGGACCTTGACGATTTGCGTTCGGCCGGCCTGTCACGCACGAAGGCCCAAGCCATGATCGACTTGGCCCGCCACGTCGCTGATGGTCGAATCCGACTCGATCGCCACGGCTGGATGGACGACCAGGCCGTCATCGACGAGGTCACGGCGGTTCGCGGCATCGGTCCGTGGACGGCCCAGATGTATCTCATGTTCACCCTCGCGCGTCCGGACGTCTGGCCCACCGGTGACTTTGGCGTGCGAAACGGATGGAGCCGCTTGCACGGACTCGACGAGATCATCACCGAGCGTGACCTGCGCGACGCCGGCTCGCTGTTCGCCGGTGTTCGCTCGTCGGTTGCCTTCTACTGTTGGGCGCTCGTAGACGGACCGGCCAAGGGCCAGTAGCCTAAACAAGGTGCCACCACTGAACTTGGACGACTTTGAACGCCGCGCGTTGCCCACGCTGCTCGAGTACGCGACGATACCTTGTCTGTCGCCGTCTTTCGACGAAGCGTGGGAGGCCAATGGCCACCTCAACCGCGCGGCCGAGTTGCTGGCTGACTGGACCTCGGCGACGCTCCCGTCGGCCGCGGTACGCGTGCACCACCTGACGGGGCGCACCCCGGTCGTTACCGCCACGATCGAAGCCACCACGCCAGGCGAGGGTACGGTTGTCATCTACGGTCACCTCGACAAGCAGCCGCCACTCGGCGAGTGGTCCGAGGGTCTCGACCCCTTTCGCCCAGTACGACGGGGGGATCGGGTCTACGCCCGGGGTATCGCCGACGATGGCTACGCCGCGTTCAGCGCCGCGATGGCCGTCGCGTCGCTCGTCGAGGCCGGGGTGGGACACCCTCGCGTCGTTATCCTGATTGAGGCGAGTGAAGAGAGCGGCAGCGAAGACCTGGAGGCTTATCTCGATTACCTCGTCGACGAACTCGGTGACGTGCAACTGCTGATCTGCCTCGACTCGGGTGCGCTCAGTTACGATCGGCTCTGGGTGACCACGTCTCTACGGGGCCTCGTCAACACCGAGGTCACGGTCAGCGTCCTCGAACGTGGGCTGCACAGTGGCAGCGCCAGCGGCGTCGTACCGTCCTCGTTCCGGATCCTGCGCGAACTTCTCGAACGCATCGAGGATGCCACCACCGGCCACGTGCGACTCGCGTCGCTGCACGCCGCCATCCCGCCGGAGGTCCGCGACGCCGCGCGAGCGACGACCGATGAATTCGGTGACGTGATCGCCAACGAGATGCCGACGCTCGAGGGAGTACGACTTATGGGCGACTCGCCGGCGGAGCGCGTCCTGCGCCAGACGTGGTACCCGGCGCTTTCGGTCATTGGGCTCGGCGGGGCACCGGCGCCGGCCATTGCGGGTAACGTTCTGCGTCCCTTCACCACCGCGGTGTTGTCGATGCGCCTCCCCCCGCCCGTCGACCCCAACGTCGCCTTCGAGGCCATCGCGGCGGTGCTATTGGACGAACCGCCCGCCGGTGCCGAGGTCACCCTGCGCGCCACCAATACTGCCCAGGGGTGGGTTAGCCCACCACTCGCTCCGTGGCTGGCGACGGCCCTCGACCGTGCGTCGCGCGAGCAGTTTGGCGCGTCGGCGGGCTTCACGGGCGAAGGCGGCTCGATCCCGTTCCTCGCGTCACTGGGTCAACGGTATCCGGGTGTCCAATTCGTGGCCACCGGCACCCTGGGACCTGACTCGAATGCCCACGGCATTGACGAGATGCTCGACCTGCCCACTGCGGTGCGCGTGACCAACGCCGTCGCCACGTTGCTCGAGGCGTTCACGCACCGAACTGAGGAGCCCCGATGAGCCAGCGCGTTGACCTGTGGGTCGATCCCGCTTGTCCGTGGGCGTGGATCACGTCGCGGTGGCTGCTCGAAGTTGCCCGCGTGCGCGACGTCGACCTGCGCTTTCACGTGATGAGCCTCGCGGTCTTGAACGAGGGACGGGACCTGCCCGACTCCTACGTCGACTTCCTCGCCCGCGCGTGGGCTCCAGTGCGCGTCTTGATCGCCGCTGAGGCGCGATACGGCGAGCAGATCGTCGAACCGCTGTACTCGGCGATGGGTCGTCGGCGCCACGTCGAAGACGAGCGCGACGAGGTGCGACTCATTGCGGACTCGCTTCGTGAGGTGGGACTCGCCCCCGAACTCGCTGACGCCGGCGACGCGACGTCTTACGATGAGGCGCTGCGCGCCAGCCACCACCGTGGCATGTCGCCGGTCGGCGACGACGTGGGCACACCGGTCATCCACGTTGGCGACGTTGCCTTCTTTGGACCCGTGGTGACGCCGGCGCCCAAGGGCGAACAAGCGGGACGGCTCTACGACGGTGTTCTGGCCGTGGCCAGCACCCCCGGCTTTTACGAACTCAAGCGAACTCGAACGAAAGGGCCTGATTTCTCGTGAGCAAACGACACGTGTTACCAAATGGAACGCCGCTGCACATCATGGGCGAGGCGACCTCGCCGCGGGCGGTCATGGTGCTCCAGGAGGCCTTTGGCGTCAACGACCACATTCGGTCAGTGGCCCAACGATTCGCCGATCACGGCTTTTTCGCGGTCGCGCCCGAACTCTTTCACCGCGCGGGCTCACCCGAAATTCCCTACGACTCCTTCCCCGACGCCATGACCGCGCTGGGCACCCTCACGCGAGAAGGCTTGACCGATGACTTGCTCGCGACGTCGGGCTTCCTTCGGGATTCGGGTTTCTCGAGCGGTTCGACGGGCGTCGTCGGCTACTGCATGGGGGGGTCCGTCGCCTTCTTCGCGGCGACGCTCGGCGCCGTGGGCGCGGCGGCGAGTTTCTACGGTGGTGGTGTGGAAACCGGACGTTTCGGACTTCCGCCGCTGCTCGAACTCGCGCCTCATTTGACCTGCCCGTGGCTCGGCCTCTACGGCGACCTCGACCAGGGCATCCCCGTCGAGCAGGTGGAAGCCCTTCGCGAGGCCACCGCCGCAACTCCCTTTGCCACTGAGATCGTGCGTTACGCCGATGCCCAACACGGTTTCAACTGTGACGGTCGACCGGCGGTCTACAACGAAGCCGCCGCCCTCGACGCCACCGCGCGAACCTACAGCTTCTTTGTCGAGCACCTAGCGGCACGCACCTAGCTACGAGCAACATCCTTCCAGGCGAGGTCCTTGTCAACCCGTGGCTCGCCCGGCAGTCCCAACACGCGTTCACCGATGATGTTGCGCAGTACTTCGCTCGTGCCACCCTCGATGGAGTTCGCGCGCATGCGCAGGAAGGCCTTTCGCGCGTCGCCACTGTTGAAGGCCGACTCGATCGGACGCACCAGGGGAAAACTCGACCCGTACAACATGCCGTCGGCGCCGAGCAGATCGACGCACAGTTCGCTCGTGCGCTGGTTCTCCTCGGCGAACACCAATTTGGCCGCCGAGCCCTCGGGACCCGGCGTGCCCACGCGTCGCAGGTCACTGGCGCGCCAGTTGGTTAGTCGCGCCACCTCATTGCGAACCCAGGCTTGGAGCAGTTGACTGCGCATGGCGTGGGCGTGGCCATCGTCGCGCGCCGACCAGCGATCGTGCCAAATCGAGAGCGCGGCGCCAATGAGGCCCGATCCGCGCGGTGGGACGCTCCCGCCGATGGAGACCCGTTCGTTCATCAGCGTGGTAATCGAGACGCGCCATCCGTCGCCGACGTTGCCCAGTCGCTGATCATCGGGAATCCGCACGTCGGTAAAGAAGCACTCGTTGAACTCGGCCTCACCGGTGATCTGGTAGAGGGGGCGCACCACGACACCGGCCGCGGCCATGTCGACGAGGAACGCCGTGATGCCTCGATGCTTCGCCACGTCGGGGTCAGTACGCGCGATGAGCAGTCCAAAGGCGGCGACGTGCGCGAGGGTGGTCCAGACCTTCTGGCCATTGATGCGCCATTCGTCGCCGTCGCGCTCGGCGCGCGTGGCCAAGCCGGCGACGTCGCTACCCGCGCCCGGTTCGGAGAACAACTGGCACCAGACCTCCTCGCCGGTGAACAACGGGCGAAGGTAGCGCCGCTTCTGCGCGGTCGTACCGTGTTCGGCGAGTGTTGGCGCGACCATGCCGTACCCGATGACGTTTCGAGCCACGGCCGATGGCGCGCCGGCGCTGGCGAGGCGCTGGAGAACGTGAAGTTGCGCCGCCGGCGAGGCGCCGAGTCCACCCTCGCCGACGGGAAAGTGAGCCCACGCCAGGCCACGATCGAACTGCGCCCCCAGGAAGGTCACCGGTTCGGTCGACGCCGGCGGATACGCCTCGAGGAGCTCGTCAATCAGCGCATCGATCGTTTCGGTGTTCGCCATGGTCCTCCTCGATAGGCGTGTGCTTCCGGCATCCTACTGACCACCCGCTGCGCGCTACCTCGGGGCCGTCGCGCCACCTCGAGCGGCGCCACCGTCCCAGCTCGTTAGGTCGTTCGCGCGAGTTCGGGCAGCGCGCGACGGACCTCGCCACTTCGGGCGTTCAGCGCGTGGGCCCGCTCACGCGCCTCGGACGAGCCACAGACCTCCAACCAGTTAGCGAGCAGCCCGTAGCCATCTTGGGTGAGCACCGACTCCGGATGGAACTGCACGCCCTCGAGGGGCAATCGTTGGTGGCGGATCCCCATAACGACGCCACCGGCGCGCGCGGTCACTTCGAACTGGGCGGGCAGCGTCGACTCGTCAATCACCAGCGAGTGGTACCGCCCCGCCGCGAACGGCTGGGGCATTCCCGAAAAGACGCCCCGGCCATCGTGGCTGACCAGGCTCGCCTGGCCGTGCACGAGCGTCGGGGCGCGCACCACGGCCGCGCCGTAGGCGTCGCCGAGGGCCTGGTGCCCCAGGCACACGCCGAGCATGGGTCGCGCCCTACGGGCGCAGTGCTCGATCACCGTACGACAGCGACCGGCGTCGCGCGGGTGTCCCGGGCCCGGTGAGATGAGCACGCCGTCGAGCTCGCCGTCGAGGTCGTCGTCACGCACGACGTCGTTTCGCACCACCCGAACGACGGCGCCTAGTTCGGCGAGGTACTGATAGAGGTTGTAGACGAACGAGTCGTAATTGTCGATGATCAGTATCGATGGCCCCGACATGGGGCTATCCTACGGTGCCGTGAGGCGCTCCCGGTGACCACGATCGACTACGCGACCTTTCGCGATCTCGTTGACAGCGGCTACACGGTGGTGCCACTCGCGATAACCCTGCAACTCGATCGAGATACGCCGGTCTCGCTCTACCAGCGCTTCGGCAGCGACCGGGCGGCCTTCCTGCTCGAGAGTGCGGCCGTTGGCGAGACGACGGGGCGTTACTCGTTCATTGGCGTGGACCGGCGCTGGCGCGTGTCGGTCGTCGAGGGCCAGAGCGTCGTCACGGGGGTTCGCGCCCCCCAGGGCCAGCGAAGCCCGCTGGCGATGGTTCGCGAGATCCTCGCCACCTACCGAACCTTCCTGCCACCCGAGCTGCCCGACTTCTTCGGCGGTGCGGTCGGCTACGTCGCCTACGACTACGTGCGACGCCTCGAGCACCTGCCGCGAGCCGACGCACCGCAGTGGCCCGACGTGGACTTCTCATTCGTGTCCGCGGTGCTGGTGGTGGACCATCTGCGCTACACCACGACGGTGGTGGTGAACGCGGTCGTCGAGCCCGGCGACCAACCCGACCAGGTTTACGAGTTGGCACGCCGCCACCTCGACGAACTCGTCAACACCCTGCTCGAGCCCGGTCCCGACCGAGACGTCGACGTCGAACGCCTGGTCGCAACGGCGCCCAATGAGCGGAGGCGTATTCAGATCGACGTGATCGCCGAGCGGCTGTCGAACGTCGCTCGTGACGAGTACATGGCCGCCGTGCGACGCGCCCAGGAGCACATCGTCGCTGGTGACGTCTTCCAGGTGGTCATCAGTCAACAATTCACTCGCCCCACCGAGGTCGACCCCCTCACGCTCTACCGCGTCCTTCGGGCCCTCAACCCGTCGCCGTACATGTATCTGCTCAACACGGGCGACTCCCACATCGTCGGTGCGTCGCCCGAGATGCTGGTGCGGGTGACCAACGGCGTCGTCAGCACGCGACCCATCGCGGGCACCCGACCCCGGGGCGCGACCGAGGCCGAGGACGCGCGGTTGGAGACCGAGATCTTGCGCGACGAGAAGGAGTTGGCCGAGCACGTCATGCTGGTCGACCTCGGACGCAACGACATTGGGCGCGTGGCGCAAGAGGGATCAGTTCGTGTCGAGCGCCTGGCGCACGTCGAGCGCTTCTCGCACCTCATGCACCTGGTATCCCAGGTGAGTGGACGGCTGCGCGACGGGCTGGATGCCTTCAGCGCCCTGGACGCCCTCTTCCCCGCCGGCACGCTGACCGGTGCGCCCAAGGTGCGGGCCATGGAGATCATCGACGAACTCGAGCCGGTGCGCCGCGGT
>JAKBCT010000053.1 GCA_021807655.1 Actinomycetes bacterium
CGGGTGTTGAGCAGGCTCCCGATCACCGCCACCCCGAGTGCGCTACCAATCTGGAGCGCCGTCGAATTGGTCGCCGAGCCGACGCCCGCGAGCTCCGCGGGCACCGATCCCATGACCGAATCGGTGCACGGCGCGATCGCCAAACCCGAACCGATCCCGAGCAAGAAGAACGCCGGCAGCGCGTCGGTGTAGGTCGTGTGCACGGTCACCGCGGAAAGCAGCTGCAATCCCAGCGCGATGAGGACCATCGCCGCCACGACAACGATTTTGGTTCCCGCGTACCGGGCCAGGGTCGTCGAAAACGCCGCCACCACAATCAACACCACGGCGATGGGCGTGATCCGCAGTCCCGTGGCGAAGGCGCTGTAGCCGAGCGAGAACTGTAGGTATTGCGTGAGGAGGAACATGGTGCCAGCAAGGGCAAACACCGCCAGGCCGAGTCCACCCATTGCCACCGAAAAGCGCCGCAGTCGAAAGAACGACAACTCAATCAGTGGGTGCGTGCTGCGCCGCTCCCACCACACGAGACCACCAACCACGGCGACTGCGCCAAGGATCGCCAACACGATCGACGGCGACAGCCAGCCCTTCGCGGGCGCTTCGATGATTCCCCACAGCAGCAGGGCCACGCCGACCAGCGAGGCGATTGCGCCAACGAAGTCCGGCGCCGCGGCGTCGACGTTTTTCGAGTCCGGTACCACGATCACTGCGATGACCGCGGCCACCAGGGCAATCGGGACATTGATCAAGAATACGGATCCCCACCAGTAGTGCGCGAGCAGCCAGCCACCCACGAGCGGACCCAGGGCGAGCCCGAGGCCATTGGTACCTGACCAGATGCCGATGGCGCGCGCCCGATCGTGGGGCGCGGTGAAGACGTTGGTCAAGATGGAGAGGGTCGACGGCATCACGGCGGCACCACCGACGCCCATGAACGCCCTGGCCGCGACCAAACTCGAGGTCGATCCCGAAAACGCCGAGAGGGCCGAACCGAGCGCGAAGACGCCGAGACCGACGAGAAAGACGCGCTTGCGACCGACGTGGTCGCCGAGTGATCCGGCGGCCAACAGCAGACCGGCGAGCACGATCACGTACGCGTCCACGATCCACTGCAGTTGACTCGAGGTGGCGTGCAGGTCTCGCACGATGCTGGGCAACGCCACGTTGAGAATCGTTCCGTCCAGATTGATGATCAAGACACTCAGGCTCAAGACGAACAGCACGAGACGACGCGAGCCACGATTTGACCCGAGGTCACCTTCGTGGTGCCGTGTCAATGACCCCGTGCGCGACACCCGAACCTCCCGATACCCGGACACTAGCCAGACGACGACCGCGCACCAGTAGGGCCAAAAGTCACCTCGGTGGCCCGGGGTTGCTCTTTTTCCCCACGGGTCACCAACATCAGCGCGGTAACTTGAGTCCGTGCTTTTGACATCGGCCCGACCGGTTGCGCCAACGGTTCGGACACCGTAATCGTGGCCGTCGGTCTCGCCATCGCGTTCGGACTGCTCACCGCCCTCGCCAACGCGGCGATGCTCGCGACCCAGCACGTCGCGAGCACCAGTCACGACTCGCCACGACGCGGCTGGGCGCTCGTTCGCTATCTGTTTGGCCACCCCCTGTGGCTGCTCGGCTGGCTCGGAGCCATCGCTTCTCTGGTCTTTCAAGCGCTGGCCCTGCACTTCGGGCCGATCGCGCTCGTCCAACCCTTGCTGGTCAGTGAGCTCGTCTTCGCGCTCGTGCTGCGTCGGTGGTGGCTCCACCAACGTCTGCGGCGCTCGGCCTGGGCGTCGGCCGCCACGACGGCCGTCGCGCTCGCCACCTTCCTCGTGCTCGCGGCACCACGGGGACCACTCGGCGAGCCGAGCGCGTCGCGTTGGGTGGCGCCGAGCGCGGTGACCGTCATCCTTGTGCTCATCGCCATCGCCATCGCTCGTTCCGCGACGCCGTCGCGCCGGGCCGGTGCCTACGCCGCCGCCGCCGCCCTGCTGTGGGCTCTGGAGGCGACCTTCATCAAAGCAGCCACCGACATCTTGGCGTCGCGCTCGCTCGCCTCACTGCTCACGAGCTGGCCACTGTACGCCCTCGTCGTCTGCGGGGTCCTCGGCCTTGTCGCGGAGCAGGCGGCATTGCACGTTGGACCGCTCAAAATCTCCCAGCCCATCATCGTGATTGTCGATCCTCTGGCCTCGGTGGTCCTCGGTCTCGTGATTTATCGTGAACAGTTCGCCAATTCGCCCAGCGCCATCGCGATTGCGGTCGTCGCCTTCGCCGTCGTCGCCTTCGGCGTCGTGATGCTGACGCGCACGGTTCCCGCCACGGTTACCGAGGCCCAGCGGCGCTGACGTCTCGCGGCGATTTCGACGAGTCGGCCGCTGGCTACGACCCGAAGGGTTCTCGACGAATCTTATACCCCCCGGGGTATATGCTACGATGCCGCTAGGGCTTCGATGCTCGTTCGACTTTCGAAAGGCTGGCCATGGGCAAGAGCCGTCCATCCCACTACAGCGCCGGTGGTGCCACCCCACGACCATCGGTCGGCGAGCGAACGCGACTGCGCCCCGTCACCGCACGTCGGTCCGCACGACAGCGCCGTCGCACGCGACAAGGCGTGTACGCCGTGGCCAGCGTCGCGGTCTTGGCCGTCACGATCACCCTCGCCGTCGTGGAGCGCCCATCGTCGGCCGGGTTTCGCACGTCCTCGACCGACTGGTCCCTGCCGACACTCACTGGACACACCAGCGTGTCACTCTCGTCTCTAAAGGGGCGACCGACAGTGGTCAACTTCTTCGCGTCGTGGTGCCAAGTCTGCGCCGCCGAACTGCCCGTCTTTGCGCACGACGCACTCGCGCTGCGTGGTCGGGTCAACGTCGTCGAGGTGAACGCGCTCGAAACCGGTAACGGCGCCACGTTCGCGCGCCAATTTCACCTAGCGCACGACACGACGGCGGTGCTGCGCGACGTCGGCGGTGCCCAGGGTGATGGCCTGTACCAGAGCCTCGGGGGCAGCGGCTCGTTGCCCATGACCGCCTTCTACAGCGCCGCTGGCCAGCTCATCACCACCCACGTCGGGGGCTACGACGGCTCAACCCTTGCCGCGCAGCTGCAGCGTCTCTACGGCGTGTCAGTTCCCACCTAGGCGATGGGCACGTCAAACGTCAGTCTCGTGGCAGCCTTCGTGGGTGGTCTCGCGTCGTTCGCCTCGCCGTGCGTGCTGCCACTGGTCCCGGCGTATCTCGCAATCATCGGCGGCCTGGGTAGCGCGTTGCCTCCAAGCGCGTCGAACTCGCCCAGAAGCCGACGCGTCGGTGCCTTGACGCGAGACACGTTGCTCTTCGTCGTCGGCTTCGGGGTCGTGTTCGTGACCCTGGGGCTGTCGGCGAGCACGCTCGGGCGAGCCCTCATTCACCAACAGGGCACCTTGACCCGTCTCTCGGGTGTCCTCATTGAGATCATGGCACTCTTCTTGGTGGGAACGGTCGTCTTGCGCACGCCCTCGTTGTACCGCGAGTGGCGTCCCCATCCCCACTTGGCCAGGCTCGGCCCCTTTGCCGCACCGGTTGCCGGTGCCGCCTTCGCCTTCGGGTGGACACCGTGCGTTGGACCAATTCTCGCGTCGGTCCTGGCGCTGTCGACCCAACAGGGCCATCTCGCGAGCGCGTCGGTGCTGCTCGCGACCTATTCGCTCGGCCTGGGAACGCCGTTCGTCATCACCGCGCTGTTCTTGGAGCGCCTGACGGCGCCCCTGGCGTGGTTGAAACGCCACGGCACCGGCGTCACGATCAGCAGCGCCTCGGTCCTCGGCGTGCTCGGACTCTTACTGACGCTCGATCGTCTGGCGTGGATCACGTCCCTCGCGCAACGGTTCACCTAGTAAAGCGTCCCACTGTGGCATCGCGCCGCGTCGCCACGCTATCCATTCGCCGGCGAAACCAACGACGGCGCAGTTTGATTGCGCCATCGGGGCGCTCGCTTCTCGATGAAGGCGACGATTCCTTCTTGAGCGTCCACGGTCAACGCAGCCGCGGCCATGACCTCGCTCGCGAATGCGTAGGCCTTGGACTGCTCGAGATCGATTTGGGTGTAGAAGGCGGCCTTGCCAATGGCCTTGGACTCAGTACTACCCCGCGTGACCCGTCTCACGAGTTCGTACGTCGCCTCGTCCAACGTTCCCGTGGGCACGACCTGATTGACCAGTCCCCACGAGGCGGCAGTCGCCGCGTCAATCGCGTCGCCGCTCATGCCCATCTCGAGAGCGCGCCGACGGCCGATGAGGCGTCCGACGGCCACGAGAGGCGTCGTACAGAAGAGGCCACCCTTGCCACCCGGCGTTGCGAACGACGCCTCCTCGGCCGCCACCGCCAAATCGGCGGTGGCCACGAGTTGGCAACCGGCCCCCGTTGCCAGTCCGTGTACTCGCGCAACGACCGGCTGGGGCATCGACTGCAGCGCGTTCATCATCGACGTGCACGTTGCGAAGAGGGCCCGAGAACCCGCGAGGTCTTCACCCGCCATCTCGGCAAAATCGTGTCCGGCGCTAAATATCTTTCCCTTCGCGGCGAGAATGACGCCGGTCACGTCACTGGACCCGACTTCGGCGAAAGTCGCCGTCAACTCGTCCATCATGCGACGCGACAAGACGTTCATTCGGGCGGGATGATTGAGCCAGATGGTCGCAATATCATCGCGACGCTCCACGAGCACGAACTTTAAGTGGTCTCCCATGAACCCTCCCCCAACCTCACTCGTAGGCTAACGCCCTCGCGCGCCACGTCCGTGGCGATGGCGATGGCGAACCCCTACAGGTCGGGCAATTGAAAGTCGAGCGTCGGTGCGTCGGTGCCACCGTCGATCTCGAGTACCTTTCCGGTGAGGAACGCACCAGCTCGTGAAGCGAGGTAGATCACCCCGGCCGCGACTTCCTCGGGCGCGGCGATGCGGTGCAAGGGCGTCAGGTCTTCCATCATCTGCTTCAGTTCTGGCGTCCCGGTCACGATCTCGAGCGCCGATGTCGCCGTCGAACCCGCGGCAATCGCGTTGACCCGAATTCGTGGCGCGAGGTCCTTTGCAGCGAGGCGGGTGTAGTGGAGCATCGCGGCCTTGACCGATCCGTAGGCGCCGTAGCCCCGGCCCGCGACCCGACCCATCACCGAGGCGATATTCACGATCGAACCGCCGCCGCCCTCCAGCATCACCGGCGTTGCCGCGACAACGAGTGCGTGGGTTGTGGTCACGTTGAAGTGAAAGGCCTCTTCCAGATAGTCCGTGGTGGTATCGAGCAGCGGTAGCGGAATCGCGCCGCCAACGTTGTTGACGACGACGTCGAGTCGGCCGAACTCGCCCTTGGCCACTTCGGCGAGCGAACGCACGACGTCGAGATCCATGAGGTCGCCGACCACACTCACCGCGCGCCGCCCGGTAGACGCGATGCGTTGCGCCACGAGGTCCAAATCACTCTTGGTTCGCGACGCGATCACGACGTCGGCACCGCACTGCGCGAGGGCGAGCGCGCTCGCCGCCCCGATGCCGCGCCCGGCACCCGTCACGACGGCGACGTGGTCGTCCATTCGAAAGAGGTCCAGTATCACCTCGGTCACCTTCAGTCTCGTTGGCCGTGTTCCAACTTGGCACCCTACCTCGGTCCACGACGGTCAATGCTGCGCGACTATGGACCGGAACCGCGGCACCGATCGTGTTGCGTCACGGGCTACTGGCTGGGCCAGCGTAATGTCGCTACACGCCCAGCGACGGGACCGCTCGAGCGTTACAATCCCCATCAGGAGGTATTTAGATGATGAGACGGCTTCTTTCGATTCTTACGGGCGTTGCGCTGGTGGTGGGTGGCGTCGTTGGCGTCGGCGCGGTTGTCGCCAGCGCGTCGGGGTCACCGACGATGACGGTGACCCCGAATACGGGCTTGACTTCCAATCAGGAAGTCGTCATCACGGGAACGGGTTTCCCCACCGGCGGAGGTCTGGTCGCCGTTGAGTGCATCGGCACGGCGACGACCGTGGCCGGCTGCAATACCAACGCCCTCACCCCGATCACCGTCAACAGTGACGGCTCAATCTCAGCGACCAACTTCTTCGTCCAAACTGGGCCCGTTGGCAATGGATCCTGTGGCACCTCGAGCACGGACCTGGAGTGCGCCATCGCGATTGGAACGCTTGCTGGAGTGTTGGTGGCCGATTCGCCCATCACCTTCGCCGCGCCGTCGACGACCCCGTCGGGTCCCTCGGTCACCGTCACACCGTCGACCGCGCTCGCCAACGGGCAAACCGTGGTTATCACGGGTTCGGGCTTCACTCCCGGTGACTCCGTGTACGCCCTCGAGTGCCTGGTTGGCTCGACCAGTCAAGCCGGTTGCGACGTCGCAACGTTGAC